>SSTA01000200.1 GCA_009469685.1 Azonexaceae bacterium
GCCTTCACAGAGGCTTTGGCAGCTCTTCCCATCCGCGACGATTGCTTTGCGCTCTTGGCTGACCGGGCAATCGCGCCCGATACGCGATTGCCGGCCACCGGAGTTTCGCTGGAATGGGAAAGACGCCTTTCTGCGATCTTCGTGCTCTCACCGGACTATGGTACGCGGACGTCTTCGGTGGCCTGGATCACGGCATCCGGCGAAGCGCTGCTCGAAGAGCGTAATTTCTTTCCGGACGGAAGTCGCGGTCAGACTTCGCTGATTTCGACCGCCGAATAGACCGGAACCAGGTCGAAGAGTTCGATAATGTCGGAGTTGCGCATTCGGATACATCCGTGAGAACCGGGTTTTCCCAAGGGCGTAGAATCCGGCGTTCCGTGAATATAGATATAGCGCCGCATGGTATCGCAATTCCCCAGCCGATTGCGACCGGGTTCGCAGCCGGAGAGCCATAGTATTCGGGTCAATATCCAGTCGCGACCGGGATGGCTCTCCGCCAGTTCGGGAGTCCAGATTTCCCCTGTTGGCCTGCGCCGCACGAATACGGTATTTTCCGGAAACCCAGCGCCGATCTTCGCCCGGATCAGGTGAAGGCCGCGCGGCGTGCGGTAGCTGCCCCGCTCCTCGCCAACCCCGGCGTATGCGGTAGATACCGGGAAACTGCGGAGTACCCTGCCCCGATCATCTTCTAAGATCAAGACCTGCCCGGCGATCGAAATCCTGACTTTCAAGGATTCTTTCTCCGGCGAGCAGCGAAGAATTCAGACAAGAGATTTCCGCATTCCCGAGACAGAACCCCACCCAGGACAGTCGTGTGGTGATTGAGGCGATCTATCGCAAACAAGTCGACCACGCTGCCATGAACCCCGGTTTTTGGATCGCGGGCTCCGTAGACCACGCGGGAAATCCGGGCATGAAGAATCGCACCAGCGCACATGGCACACGGTTCCAAAGTGACATACAAGGTGCAGCCCGGTAGGCGATAGTTGGCCAACCGACGTGAAGCATCTCTGAGCGCTGCGATTTCGGCGTGGGCGGTGGGATCGTTTGTGCCGATCGGGACATTGAAACCTCGCCCGACTATCTCGCCATCGCGAACCACGACGGCACCCACGGGAACCTCGCCGAGACATGCTGCCGCCTCCGCCAGGGAAAGTGCCTCGCGCATGAAGTACTCATCACTCAGTTCGGCTAGGGAAGAGGTCGAGCTTAGTCCAGTCATGGATCATTCGCCTAACGAATCTTGGTCTTCGTGCGTTGCAACACGGAAGCATTTGGCAGATTTATTCGACATTCGTTTCAAACATGTAAAACATAAGGAAAGAAAATACAGACGGCTTCTAGTTTTCAATCACTAACTGTACGAAACACCGCATGTTTACTATGTGTTACAGCAAAGTGAACGAATTTAAGCGCTTTCCAAGCCTGTGGATAACTTTGTGGATTTTTCGTACACGAAGACCTTGGACAGGTTCTGACAATTCCGGCATATTCGTTTCCGCGTCGCACCAAAAGCACAATAAGTTGAAATAAATCAATATAATAAATCGTACTATTTAAGCTGTACATGAAGATAATGGTGGCTTAAGAAGCTTCCCTTCCAGGAGCCCGCGATATGTGCATAAGTCAAGTCTTGACAGACTCGCGCGTTGTCGCTTAAGCGCGCAAGTCCCGAGTGACTAATTCGCGTCGCAGCTGTTTGGCAAAGACATGCCGCGCGCGAAGGCGCGGATCGGTCAGCACTAGGCCGACCGTTTCCCCAAGCACCATAGCCACACCGAGTACCGGAAGCACCAGCATGAGGCCAGGAACGCCAGCGACGGCACCCCCGACGAAGATCATGAGCACCGTCAGCAATGGGTGCATATTCAAGCTCTTCCCCACGGTCAGCGGCATAAAGACGAAATCGTCCAAGAGACGAACCAGGATAAACAAACCCACCGTCCCGTAAGCGATTTCAGGCTGGCCCGGGAAATCCGTTGCGGCCACCAGGACGACCAGCAGGCAGCCGAGTATCGAGCCTATATAGGGAATCCACGCGAGAATTGCCGTTGCCAGTCCGAGAAACAGTGCTCCGGTGATACCGATGATCCAGAGTCCGATGGCCAAACAGACAGCATCGAGGAGCGTCAGCTGGATCAGACCAATAAAATAGAGCCGTGCCGTACGATCGACCTGATCGAGGAGGTACAGGGTCCGTTCGAAGAAGGCGTTAGGAACCGCCCGCCCGAGAAAGCGCTTGAACCGCCATCCATCCCGGAGCATAAAGAATGCAAGGAATGGAGCGAGTAAGATCGAAGGCGCCCAGGCCGCCAACCCAAGGGCGAAATCTCCCAGATACCGTTGGGCAAATTTGTCGGAATGTTCGGCAACCAACCGGGAGAATTGCTCGCTGACCTGGGCCTGGGCCAGAATGGCAAGTCGACTTTCCAACTGCCGCAAAGTCGCAGTTACGAGGCTGAGTCCGCCATCCAGATAGCGCAAGGACGATTCCTGCCAGGTCATGGCGTGAGCGGCCATGCCGGGCAGTACCAGGACGAAACTCGCAGCCAGGGCGAGGAAAGCCCCCCCCGCGACGAGGCCGGCAGCGGAATCGTGGGATACGCCGCCCATCAGGAGCTTCAGCTTCAGCGGAAGGAGCAGGTAATAAATGATGAGCGCCAGGACAAAAGGCACCACCAGCCAGAGTATTTTCTGGAAAACGAAGAGCACCACGCAGGTGCACGCGATGACGCACGCCCAGACGATGGGACCTGAACGGTAGTCCGCAGGGGCGCCATTCACGCTTCGGCCCCGTCGCTGGCGACCATCTGCCGTAGCCTCCGGCCCAGGTGACGCGCAAGGGCCATGGCGATCTGGCTAGCAATGTGCGCGTGCGACTGCAGCAAGCGCTCGAAATCTCCCCGGAACAAGACGGCTATCTCCGTCCGTTCGAGAGCGCGCGCCTGTGCGGAGCGAGGCGAATCGTCGAGCAAGGCCAATTCGCCGAAAAAATTGCCGCCTAGGAGTCGGGCAATAGGCCGGTCGGCTTGGCCTTGGCGACAAATAAGTACGCTTCCCGAAACGATGACATACAGCGCCTGACCTACTTCGCCTTCGTCGAACACCACTTCGCCGGGCAGAAAATGGCGATCATGGGTGAACCCCTCGACAATCTTCAATTCATTGAGGGTGAGCCCGGCAAAGAGCGCCGATTTTCCAAGGCGGTGTAATGCAGCAGAATCGCCGGGGCGGAGAAAGCCGAACATGGCAGTGAAAACCCGAAAGGAGACGGCGAATTCTACCGTCCGGCCAACGGGGCGTCATGGGATTCGGCAGTCTCCCGGACGATCAGCGGGCGTTGATCACTCCGCAGGCCACGCGAGGCCCCGAATTGCCCGCAGGCTGGGACTTGAAATCATCGACACCGCCATGAACAATCACTGCCCGGCCGATCACATTGGTCGCGCCAGAGCCCACCGCCAAATCAGGAGTGGAGAAGGTCAAACGGGCCATCCCTGAAGCATCGGCCACCAATTGTGGAAAATCGCCCACATGATGTTCTCCCTGGTTGGGATGGCCGTGGGACTTGCCAGTCGGATTGAAATGGCCACCGGCACTGGTCCCGTCGGGAGCGCTGCAATCCCCTTTCTCATGGACGTGAAAACCGTGTGGGCCGGGAGTAAGGCCGCTGATTTCAGCGACTACGCGCACCTGCGCGCCATTCTGGACGAAGGTGACTGTTCCGGCGGTCGTGTTGCCCTTGGTCGGGGACAACGTCGCCGTGGCGCTCGCGCCGCCCCCGCCGGTCGATGCACAGCCAGCAGCCAGAATCAGGGGAAGAACGAATGCAATGGGGTGAATCCGGGTCATTTCTTGATTTCTCCTATTGTTGGATCGGGGTATGGGAACCGATAATCGCGGGGCCGCGTCATATATGGACATTCTCGCCGTCACGGCGTTCAGCGATAGATTACCGGCCCGATAGCCAATGCACAACGAAACCCTCAATCCCGAATCCGTGCCCCTGGAACTGACTCGCTTTACGCCGACCTCTTCGCGGGCGACGTCGATCCATCCCACAGGTACGCTGGTGGACAAGTTTGGCCGAAGAATCACATACGTGCGCTTGTCGATTACCGATCGGTGTGATTTCCGCTGCACTTACTGCATGGCTGAGGAAATGACCTTTCTGCCCCGCACGGAGGTCATGAGTCTGGAGGAATGCCTCCGGCTGGCGAACGTCTTCGTCGGCCTTGGGGTGAGCAAGGTGCGCATTACGGGCGGCGAGCCTCTGGTGAGGAAAGACGTACTCTGGCTCATCGAGCGCTTGGCTAAGCTTCCCGGCTTGGACAATCTGGTCATCACGACCAACGGATCCCAACTCGATCGCTTTGCCGCGCCCCTCAAGGCCGCGGGGGTTCGCCGTATCAACGTCAGCCTCGATACGCTGGAGCCACAGCGCTTCCGCGAGATCACGCGCATCGGCGATCTGGAAAAGGTTCTGCGGGGAATCGACGCGCTCCGGGAGGCGGGCTTCACCCGCACGAAACTCAATACGGTGATGATGCGCGGCGTCAATGACGGCGAATTCGCAGATCTGGTCGAGTTCGCCATCGACCGCGATCTCGACATTTCATTCATCGAAGAGATGCCGCTCGGCAATATTCACGACCGCCGCAGGGTGCTCACTTCGGACGAGGCCCTAGATCGCCTCTCGACTCGATTCCGCTTGCTGCCTTCCGCCGAAAGCAGCGGGGGACCTGCGCGCTATTGGCGCATTCCTGGAAGCGAGACCCGGGTTGGGTTCATCTCGCCCCACAGCCACAATTTCTGCGATACCTGCAATCGGGTTCGGGTCACCGCAAAAGCCGAGCTGTATCCCTGTCTCGGGCAAAACGACGCAGTCAATTTAATGCCGATCATGCGGGACCCCGCCGCCGGCGATGCTGATCTGCGCAACGCAATCGTCGATTGCATGGGAATCAAACCCCTAGGGCACGAATTCACCGAACAAATGGAAAACCCCAAGGTGGTGCGCTTCATGTCCATGACTGGCGGCTGATCTGCCGCCGGGGTGAATTCCCGCCCGCTAGGTTAGAAGACCGGGACTCCCATAGTTTGCAGCGCACGGTTCAATTGCGCTCCCGCCTTTTCCATCTTCGCCACCGCCTCCTTGTGGCGCCCGGACTTTGCTTCCGCCTCGGCTTCGCCTCGCAATCGGCGAGCTTCGCCCCGAAAATCCTCGACCAGGGCTTTGCGATCGCCTTCGGCCTTGCCTTCCCCGATCATCATGCCGACCATCATTTCGCTGCTTTCGAACCGCTTGATTTCATAGGCATATTCCTCCGCCGGGCTGGCGAAATTCAAGGACATGACCACTTCCTGCCCCGCCCGCAAGCGGGATAGTTCGCCCACCGCCAACTTGTAAGCGTCTCCCAGGATACGATTCGCCTCGGCCAAGCGCCCGGCCCCTGCTTCGCCACGTGCCTGGCCGGAATGGGTGTCGATTCTGATCAGGAGAGCCCGGGCGGCTCCCCCGTGCTTTGGGTCTCCCAGGAGATCCTCAATGGATGCCCGGTAGGTGGCAACCTGTTCGATGAGATTCTGATGCGCGAGCCTCAGTGCACTGTCGGAAAGAGAAGCGTCTACCGTCGGCTTTCGAGTCGCCGCAGCGGATGACCGCAAGACATCATCGACCAAGCCTGCGGCCTCGCCATATCGTCCTTCCGCCACGGCCTCCCTCGCCAGCGCCAGAGCCCTGCTGCCCCGCTCGCCTAGGCCGCCGGAATCTGCCTTGGCAGAAGGGGACGCAACGAGCATCTCCAATAGGCGAATCTTTTGCTCGACAAGCTGCTTTCCGGCGCCGTCGGTCTCGGATCGGACGCCTCCCGCGAAAATGGCGAGCGCCAACACGAGAGCGAGTCCACTCGTTCGGCCCCAGCATGCGCTTTTGTCCATCGCCCTTCCCTTCCGCCGATCAAGCGCGAAGAGAAGCAAAAAACAGACCTAAAAAAGTACCGGCGGGCGATCAGGCCCCTTCGCGCGCCGCCCGTTTGCGTTCGATTTCGGTCAGATAGCGCTTGCGAATGCGGATCGATTTTGGAGTCAACTCGACCAGTTCGTCATCGGCGATGAATTCGACGGCGGCCTCCAGGCTGAGCTGGATCGGAGGCACCAGACGCACCGCCTCGTCGGTACCGGAAGCCCGCACGTTCGTGAGCTGCTTGCCCTTGATCGGATTCACGACGAGATCGTTCTCCCGACTGTGGATTCCAATGATCATGCCTTCATAGAGCTTATCGCCGGGGTTCACGAACATGCGGCCTCGGTCTTGGAGTTTCCACAAAGCGTAAGCCACGGCCTCTCCGTTATCCTGGGAGACGAGAACCCCGTTGCGCCGTTCGGCGACGCCGCCCTCCCGAACCGGTGCATATTCGTCGAAAACATGGCTAATGAGGCCGGTACCCCGGGTCAGGTTCATGAACTCGCCCTGGAAGCCGATCAGACCGCGGGCCGGAATCCGGTACTCGATGCGGACGCGGCCGCGTCCGTCGGGCACCATGTCGAGCATGTCGCCACGGCGCAATCCGAGGCTTTCCATGACACCGCCCTGATGTTCTTCTTCCACGTCCACGGTAAGGAATTCGTAGGGCTCGCACTCAACGCCATTGACGATTTTTTTGACCACCCGGGGCCGGCCCACCGCCAACTCATATCCTTCGCGACGCATGTTCTCAAGCAGAATGCCCAGGTGCAGCTCGCCCCGGCCGGCCACGTCGAACACATCGCCGTTAGCGGTGTCATGGACGCGAAGTGCCATATTGGTCAGCAACTCCTTGTGCAGGCGGTCGCGAATCTGGCGGCTGGTCACGAACTTGCCCTCGGTTCCGGCGAGCGGGCTGGTATTGACCATGAATTGCATCGACAAGGTGGGCTCGTCGATTTTCAGCAGCGGTAGGGTTTCCGGCTGGTCCGGATCGGTGACCGTACAGCCGAGAACGAGGTCCTCGATGCCGGTGATCTGGACAATGTCGCCGGCTTGGCCCTCATCGAGCTCGACCTTGTTCAATCCCTTGTAGCCGAAAACCTGGCCAATCTTGGCCTTGATCGGCGTGCGCTCGTGTTCCGCCGCCTCTTCCTCCGTTCCGAACATCACCAGAACGTTCTGGCCTGTCCTGACGCGGCCACGCTTGATCCGGCCGACACCGATGCGACCCACGTAACTCGAATAATCGAGGGCGGAAATCTGCAACTGGAGGGGTTGGTCGATGTCCGCCTCCGGGGCTGGCACGTGGGAAAGCACGGTGTCAAACAAAGGCTTCATATCGACCCGGGGCGCGCCAAGGTCCAGGGCCGCCCAACCATTCAATCCAGAAGCATAAACGATGGGGAAATCGAGCTGCTCGTCGCTGGCGCCAAGCTTGTCGAAGAGATCGAAGGTCAAGTTAATGGCGTTGTCCGCATCGGCGCCATCGCGGTCCACTTTGTTCACCACCACGATAGGCCGCAGGCCGAGAGCCAGGGCTTTCTTGGTCACGAAGCGCGTTTGCGGCATCGGACCTTCGACGGCATCGACCAGGAGCAAGACGCCGTCGACCATGCCCAACACCCGCTCGACTTCGCCGCCGAAGTCGGCATGGCCCGGAGTATCGACGATATTGATGTGAATGCCATCGTAATCGACCGAAGTATTCTTGGCGAGGATGGTGATGCCGCGCTCTTTTTCCAGGTCATTGGAATCCATGACCCGCTCGTCCACATGCTGGTGGGCGGCGAAAGTGCCGGATTGGCGAAGGAGTTGGTCCACCAGAGTGGTCTTGCCGTGGTCGACGTGGGCGATGATGGCGATATTGCGGATCGGACGGACGGACATGGGCGGGGCCTGGAAACACGAAACCTTCGATTCTAGCATGCGGTGCTGCACCGCAGCAGGATCAATTCGCTTTGTTACGCATGAAATCTGCGGTCTGAAAGAAGTTTTGCAGCAGCTTCTGGCGCAAGGTCTCTTCGATGCCTACCTCTTCCATGGCCAACACCATGCACGCAACCCACTGGTCCCGCTCCCGGGTACCGATGGCAAAGGGCAGGTGGCGAGCCCGTAGGCGGGGATGGCCGTATTTTTCGACGAACAGATCGGGCCCCCCCATCCAGCCGGAAAGAAACATGAACAACTTGTCCCGCGACCCCGCCAAGTCCTCGGGATGGAGCTTGCGCAATTCCCGAAACTGGGGAACGCTTTCCATCAATTGGTAAAAACGCTCTGTGAGGCGGGCGACGCCGGCCTCGCCGCCAATGAGTTCATAGGTTGTCTTGCCGCTCATGGAAATCCTTTGCAATAGAAACCGGGAGTTTACCGTCTCCCATGGGCGGTGCTAGATTGCCACTCATCGTCCTCCAGGAGTCCGCCATGACCGTGCCTCGCTTTATCGGCTTGCTTGTCGTCCTCTTCGGCATCCTCTCCGGTACCTTGCTCGTGGCCCAACCCTTCGTCACCGTCGCCGACGTCGACCCGTTCATCATGGCCATCCTCTTCGCCGTCTGCCTGGCGTTCGGACTCCCTCTTTACGCCTCGGGAGAACGCCGTGCGCTCGCTCTACGGGTCACTGCGGCCGCCCTGCTGGCACTGGGGGTTTTCTCCCTCGTTGGGCTGTTTGTCGACGGCACAGGGCTACGGGTCGCGTTGCGCCCTATCCTGGGACTCTGGATCATGCTCCCCATCGGGCTGGCGGGTGGCCTGTTGCTCAACTATTTTGCCGGTGCCCTGGAGCGCGTAGCCCCCACCCTGCGCTGAGTTCTGCACGCCGCACCTGGCCCTGGGCGCGCTGTCCCGGCGGGCTGCCAGGCCGGGATCAACTGTTTCTTGCCGTTGCCGATGAGGTCTGCCCGGCCCATGGCCTTCAGCGCATCCCGGAGGAGCGGCCAGTTCTCGGGATCGTGGTAGCGCAGGAAAGCCTTATGAAGCTTCCTTTGCCGCGCGTTGCGCACGGCCCCGACCGACTCGCCTTCCTGCCGGTCCAGCTTCTTCAAGGGATTGCGCTGGGTGTGGTACATGGTGGTGGCCAGCGCCATCGGCGTCGGCAGGAAGGTCTGGACCTGGTCCAGACGGAAGTTGTTGCGCTTGAGCCAGAGCGCGAGGTTGAGCATGTCCTCGTCCGTCGTTCCCGGGTGGGCGGCGATGAAATAGGGGATGAGGTACTGCTCCTTGCCCGCCTCCCGGGAAAAGCGCTCGAAGAGTTGTTTGAAGCGCTCATAGGCTCCCATTCCAGGCTTCATCATCTTCGAAAGCGGCCCGGCTTCGGTGTGCTCCGGGGCGATTTTGAGGTAGCCGCCGACGTGATGGGTGACCAGTTCCTTGATGTATTCGGGCGAACGGACGGCCAGGTCATAGCGCAGGCCTGAACCGATCAAGACCTTCTTGACGCCCGGCAGGTTGCGTGCCTTCCGGTAGAGGGAGATCAGTCGCGAATGATCGGTATCGAGGTTCTCGCAAATGTCCGGAAACACGCAGGACAAGCGGCGGCAGGCCGACTCGATCTTTTCGTCCTTGCACTTCAGGTGGTACATGTTGGCGGTGGGACCGCCCAGGTCGGAGACGATGCCGGTGAAGCCGGGGGTCTTGTCCCGCATTTCCTCGATTTCCCGCAGCACCGATTCTTCCGAACGGCTCTGGATGATGCGTCCTTCGTGCTCGGTGATGGAGCAAAAGGTGCAGCCGCCGAAACAGCCGCGCATGATATTCACCGAAAAGCGGATCATCTCCCAGGCAGGTATCTTGGCGTCCCCATATGCCGGGTGAGGCCTGCGGGCGTAGGGCAGTTCGTAGACGCGGTCCAGTTCCTCGGTGGTCAGCGGCACAGGTGGCGGATTGAGCCAGACATCCCGTTCGCCATGGGCCTGAACCAGCGCCCGGGCGTTGCCGGGGTTGGATTCCAGATGGAAGGTCCGCGAAGCGTGGGCGTAAAGCACCGGGTCGTCCTGCACCGCCTCGAAAGACGGCAGCCGGACCACCGTATGGGCGCGCCGTTCGCGACGGGCGGCAAGGCGCTCCTCACGGCTCATGAGGCGAACGACATGGGATTGTCCCGCTGGCGCGGGCGCCGCGGACTCCGGACTCATGGCGTAGGGGTCCGGGTGATGGCCTACCGGCCCCGGCGTATCGACTTCCGTGGAATCCAACTCATCCCATGCGTCGGAAGGCCGCCAGGCCGGCCGGACCATGAAGGCCGTGCCGCGGATGTCGCGCACCTGGTCGATGGTCTCCCCCCGGGACAGACGGTGGGCCACCTCGACCACCGCCCGTTCGGCATTGCCAAAAATCAGCAGATCGGCCTTGGAATCGGGCAGGACCGAACGGCGCACCTTGTCCGACCAATAGTCGTAATGGGCGATGCGCCTCAGACTCGCCTCGATGGAGCCAATCACCACCGTCGATCCCGGAAAGGCTTCGCGGCAGCGCTGGGCATAGACGGTCACGGCCCGGTCGGGACGCCGATTGGGCTCGGCGCCGGGGGTATAGGCATCGTCGGAGCGGATTTTGCGGTCGGACGTGTACCGATTGACCATAGAATCCATGTTGCCGGCAGTCACCCCGAAGAAAAGGTTGGGCTTGCCCAAACGCTGAAAAGCGGCCGCCGAGTGCCAGTCCGGCTGACTGATGATCCCCACGCGAAACCCCTGGGCTTCCAGGAGGCGGCCCACCAGCGCCATGCCGAAGCTGGGATGATCGATATAGGCATCCCCGGTCACCAGAATGATGTCGCAGCTATCCCATCCCAAGACGTCCATTTCATCTCGGGACATGGGCAGGAAGGGCGCCGGGCCAAAGCGGTGCGCCCAATATTTGCGATAGGAAAAAAGCGGTGGTGCGGGGTTCATGGATGGGAGGCGGGGAGCGGCGGAGGCGTATTTTCGCATGTTCGCCCTCTTTCCGCCCGGCGGAGCCCTTGGCATAATCGGAAGGGCGACAATTCCGCCCCGACCCGTATTTCCCGCCCCCCGGTGCGATCACCGCGGAAGTTCCCTGGAGCCCCAAGCGATGAGCGACGACCGTGTAGAAATCCTCCCCGTGCGGATCGTCTCCGGGGTCACGGTCGTTTCGCCTCAGGGACGCATCGATCACACCGGTGCGCCGCGACTGAGCGCTGCGCTGGAGCCGATTCTGAAGGGATGCAAGGCCGGAGGCCCTCCCCTGCTCCTCGATCTCTCCGGGGTCGATTACATCAGCAGCATGGGGCTGCGCGTTCTGGTAGTTGCGTCCCGTACGGCGAGCGGGCAAGGCGGCAAATTCGGCGTTGCCGCTTTGCAGCCGCTGGTCCAGGAAGTCTTCAGCATCGCCCGTCTCAATCTGATGATGCCTTGCTACCTCGAAGTCGAGGCGGGCTGCGCTCAACTCACGGCGCCATGAAAGTCATTTTCTGGGGAACCCGCGGATCGCTTCCGGTCGCCCTGACCGCTGCCGATGTACGGAGCAAGGTCATTGCGGCCCTCACGGCGGCCCAGGGTCGTCAGTTGCCCGATTCCGCCGCTCTGAGTGCGTTTGTGGATAGCCTGCCTTTCGTCAGCCGCGGGACTTTTGGCGGAAATTCGTCCTGCGTCGAAATCGTCGGCGGCGGCTCAGAACACCTCCTCTGCGATCTTGGAAGCGGCGTCCGCCCCCTCGGCCAGTCCAAGATCGCGACTTACGGCCCGGCCAGGCCCCAGCTCTACCATGTTTTCCTTTCCCATCTGCACTGGGACCACCTGATGGGTTTTCCCTTCTTCGTTCCGGCTTACATACCCGGCAACCGTATCGTGATCCACGGCTGCCACCAAGGTCTCGAAGACGCCGTGCGCCTGCAATTCGGCATCCCCTGCTTCCCGGTAGATTTCGGAACCTTGGGGGCGAACATCGAATTCGACGTCATGACCCCCGACGAACCGCGAGAAATCGCCGGCTTCACGGTCACTCCCAAGCTCCAGCTCCATGGCGGTGATTCCTTCGGCTACCGCTTCGAGCGCTTCGGCAAGACCGTGGTCTACTCAACCGATTCCGAACACAAGCTGGACAATGCCCAGGAGCGGCAGAAATTCGTCGATTTCTTCCGCAATGCGGATCTGGTGATCTTCGACGCCATGTATTCGCTCGCCGAAGCCGTTTCAGTCAAGGCCGATTGGGGCCATTCCAGCAACGTGGTCGGCGTCGAACTCTGCCAGGCCGCGGGCGCCCGCCGGCTGGCACTCTTCCACCACGAGCCGGTCAATGACGATGGAAGGCTCGCCCTGTTGCTGGAAGAAACCCGACGGTTCGAGGAGATCACCCGGGAAAATCTGGCGCCCCTGGAAATTATTTCCGCCTACGACGGGCTGACGGTCGACCTGTGACCCCGGGGGCCATCGGCCGCTTTCTCCTCGCCCAGCGGGGTCGCAGCCTGGCAGGGGCATTCCTCGCGGTCGCCGTACTGCTTCTCGTCCAGGCCGATCAGGCACCCCTGCTGCCTTTGCGCCACATTCTCTTCGACAGTTATCAGCGCATGTTTCCGCGGGATCGCACCGCCCAGCCGGCAATTCTGGTTGCGATCGACGAGGAAAGTCTGGCCAAACACGGCCAGTGGCCCTGGCCGCGCGACGAAATTGCTGCGCTGCTCGACAAGATCCTGGCTTACGGGCCTAGGGCAGTGGGTTTTGACATTCTTTTCCCCGAGCCCGACCGCCTTGGTCCCGCCGCCCTCGCCCAGCGCTTTCCGACCCTTCCGGCCCCGGCGCTGCGGGCGCTCCCGGATCCCGATTCCATCCTTGCCGCGGCACTCGCCAAGGGGAACACGGTACTCGCGGTCAGCGGCGAGACCGTGCCGAGTCCGGTGGCCCAGGTTCCCCATCATTCGCTGGGCCTGCGCGGACTCGAGGACGAAGCCCACCTTCCGGAATTCCCGGCTTCCATCGGCAGTCTGGCCAAGCTTGAGCAGGCAGCCCGGGGCGTAGGCCTGATCAACGCGCCCCCCGATCGTTCGGGAACCGAAAGCGAGCGGGGGGTGATCCGGCGAGTTCCCATGGTCGCCCGCATCGGCGATACCCGGGTCGCCAGCCTGGGGCTCGAAATCGTCCGCCTGGGCACCAATACCCGCTTCCTCAATGTCGAGGCGGATGGCCACGGCATCGTCCGCGTCGGGGTTCGCGGGCAATCCCTCCATACGCTGCCCAACGGGGACCTCGCCCTGCATTTCGGTCCGCTGAAGTCCGATCGCGTGGTATCGGCCGCCGACGTCCTGGCCGCCAGGATCGATCCCGAAATCCTGCGCGAGAAATTTGTTCTGGTCGGCTTCACCGGGCTGGGGCTGCTGGATAACGTGGTGACTCCGCTCGGCGAGAAAATTCCCGGCGTCGATGTCCATCTGCAGGTCATCGAAAGCCTGCTGGCCGGAGAATCGCTACGCCGTCCCTGGTGGATGGCGCGGGTCGAGCTTGCCGCCCTGATTCTGTTGGGGATCGGGCTCATTCTGACCGTCCCGGTCCTGCGGCCGGCTTACGCCGCAGGCCTGGGAGCGCTGGTGGCCAGCCTTCTCGCCGTAGGCGGATTCGTCGCCTTCCGCTTCGGGGGCTGGCAATTCGACTCGGCCACCGTGGTCACCCTGCTCAATCCCATTTTCATTACCTTGATCGGCAATACCCTGGTCGAGGCGGATCGCCGCCGTCGAGAGGCGGAACAGGAACTTCACACCACCCGCGAGGTTTCAGCCCGGGTCGCGGGCGAACTCGACGCCGCCCGACGCATCCAGATGGGACTCTTACCCGACGCAGACAGCTTGTTCGTGAACGATCCCCGGATCGCCGTCGCCGCTCTCCTCGAGCCTGCAAGGGCGGTGGGCGGCGATTATTACGAATGCTTCGCCATCGACGAACGTCATGTCTGTTTCGCCATCGGCGACGTGACCGGCAAGGGTGTCCCGGCAAGCCTCTTCATGACCATCGCCAAGACGCTCACCGGGGCCATGGTGCGCCGGGTGAGCAATCTGGGCGAAGCCTTGCGCCAGGCCGAAGTCGAACTCTCCCGCCACAATCCGGAAATGCTCTTCGTGACCACCTTCGTTGCCGTCCTCGATCTAGACAGCGGAGAAATCGCCTGCGTCTGCGCCGGTCACGATGCCCCCATACTGAAGCGCGGACGGGAACTGCTTCGCCTCGACTTGGGGAGCGACTCGGGCCCGCCGGTCGGCGCCTGCGGCAATTATCCCTTTGTCGCCGCCCGGAGGCAGCTTGAACCGGGCGACCTCGTCTGCCTCTTTACGGACGGCGTGACCGAGGCCCAGGACGGAAAACGCTTTTACGGCGGTCTGAGGCTCCTGGCAGCGGTAGCCCGCCTTCCCGAAAGCGCCGATCCCAGGGCAACAGTCGAGGGGATCCGCGACGACGTACGGCGATTCGAAAATGGCCGGCCGGCCGCCGACGACCTCACTTTGCTCGCCCTGCGCTGGAACGGGCCCGCGCCGCGATGATCAGCGGACGCTGATTTCGACCCGCCGGTTGAGCGGTTCGGCCACTCCGTCCGGGGTGGCAATCGCCGGCTCCCGTTCGCCGCGGGAAGATACAGCGATGAGGTCGGCGGGGATGCCGGCTTCCACCAGGATCTTGCTCACGGAATCCGCCCGGGTGCGCGCCAGAATGTCATTGTCGGCCACCGATCCGACCCGGTCGGCGTGGCCGATGACCTGGACTTCCGGGGCACTGCGGGAGACGAGCTGGGCCTTGATACGGTCGAAACTGGCCATCGATTCCGGAGTCAGGGTATCGGTACCCTCAAGAAAATAGACCACAAAACTGACCGGGCGCTCGGGCAATGCGGACAAGGTCGTCCCATACAGTTCTCCGACCTCGCCGGAAGATGTCGCGGTCCGCGAAAGTACGAAAGGGCGACGGGTTGCCGATGCGTAGGGCTGATCGAGGCGGTGCTCGACCCCCTGCCAGCGCACCACCACTTCACTCGGGCGGCCATCCTTCGAAGGCAGCAAGACGACGCGCTCGCTGGCACAACCGGCCAGCGCGAGAAGGATGCCTAGGCTGAAGCAAAGTCGCATGTCACTCCTCCGGCCTGCCGATCACTTCGATGATGAATTCAGTTCCCCGCACGCCCAGGATGCTGGTCGGTGTGCGGAAGCGGACGGATTCCGGCGACTCCTTGGCAAGCTTGCCCGAGACCACCGCGACGGTACCTCGCTGGACCGTGGCCTCCAGTTCTCCGGCATGGGTCGTCGTATCGAACGCGAAGCGATCCAGGATCAACAGGGCGTTGGGGCCCGCCGAAAGCAGGGTATTGTCCCGTAGGGTCAAGCCTACGGAACCGTCGCGGCCGGTTCGGACTTGATCGTTGACCTCGACCGTGGTTCCCACCGGTGCCGGAATCCGCGTCCCCGACCGCTCGATCGTGACGTCGCCCCGACTGGACTTGACGCGACCGGCGTATTCGCCGGCATGGACAGCGACCGCTGCGGTGGCCAGGACGACGGCCAGCAGGCAATGTGATCTAATCATGAAATCTCCCCCGGGGATTCGCGACGCATGGTTGCTCATTCTACGGAAATTTCCGTTCCCGCGCGCCTGACGGAACTGCCCTGCCTGCTGGCAGCCGTGGATGCCTGGGCGGCCATCAGCGGAATTCCTCCAATTGCCGTCCAGCGTATTCATTTTGCCGTCGAAGAGTTGTTTACCAACACGGTGGATCACGGTTTCCGAGCCGAGTCCGATCTGCCGGTCACTCTGGCTCTGGCGGCAGACGGCGGGGGCATCACCCTACGTTATGTCGATCAGGCGCCCCCCTTCGACACCAGCCGTGTCCCTGATCTCGCGCCGGAAGCCGAGCGCATCGGCGGCTACGGGCTCAAGGTCGTGCAGACCATGGCCAGCGCCTTCCGCTATCGGTTTGCCAACGGCGCCAACGAGACTGAAATCGAGTTCCGCTAGAGGCAACCGACATCCGCTCCGCCGAGCGGTCGTTCCCCGCGACCCCAGGCGGCAAGGCGAGCGACCCCACCCTACCCCCGCAACGCCTCGGCAGGCGGAACCTTTAGAAGCTTTCCCAGGGCCGCCCAGCCGATGCCCGCGGCCAGCACTGCCGTGACTGCGGACGCCAGAGGAAAGATCAGGGGATCGGGGCTCAGTTCGAGTTGGAAAACCTGTTTGGCGATGATTCCGCCGAGGAGCGCGGCCCCGGCTGCGGCGAGCAAACCTGCCAGGGCGCCGACTGCGGCTAATTCCGCTACCAGGGCTGCCGCCAGTTGCTGCCCGCGGGCACCGAGGGCGCGCAGGACGGCGAATTCCTGCCGCCGTTCGGCGAACTCCCCAGCCAGCGCGGCATAAAGGACCGCGAGCCCAGCTGTCAGCGTGAGGCCAAAGACGAGCTCGACTGCGATGGCGACCTGGCCGATGACGTCCCGGAATTGGGCGACGAGGGCACCGACGTCGATCACAGTGAGGTTGGGAAAACGCTCCACCAGCGCTGCCGCCACCCCATTGCCTTCGGGAGGCAGATGAAAGCTGGTGATGTAGCTGGCAGGCTGGGTCTCGAGAACCCCCGGGGGGGTCAGGACGAAGAAATTGACCCGCATGGAATCCCAGTCCAGCTTGCGCAGCCCGACCACGCTGAACGAGAGCTCCTGCCCGGCGATGCGAAAATCGAGTCGATTGCCCACCTGTATCCCCAAGGTCCGGGCGAGACCCTCCTCGACCGAGGCGACGCGATGGCCGACATCGCCGTCGGAGAACCAGCGGCCTTCACTCGTCCGATTGCCGGGCGGCAACGCCATCCGCCAGGAGAGATTGAATTCGCGGTCGATGAGGCGCTGGGCCCTGTCGTCTTCGGGATAGTCGGCGGGAGTCACCGGGCGGCCGTCAATGGCGATGAGTCTCCCGCGCACCATGGGCGCCAATTCGACCGCGAGCCCTTGTCCGCCCAGCCAGGTCGATATGGCCGCGGATTGCTCCGGCTGAATATTGATGACGAAGCGATTGGGCGCATCGGCCGGGGTCGCTCGCTGCCAGGCGTCGATCAACTGGCCGCGGGTCACGGTGACCAGAAGGAGCGCCATGACCGCCAAGGCCATGGCGACCACCTGGACGGTGGCCATCGCGGCGCGGCGGTTGAGGGCGGCGATTCCGCGCCACCAGCCGAAGCGCTCCCCCCGCGGCCAGTGGGCCAGCAGGGCAATGATTGCGCGGGCGGCGAGCGCAAAAACCGCCGCGGAGGCGAGGAAGCCTCCGGCTGCCAGTGCTCCCAGGCGAAAATCCCGCGCTACCCAGCAGAC
>SSTA01000201.1 GCA_009469685.1 Azonexaceae bacterium
ATCACCGAGGTGCATCGGCTGGCCTGCGAAGTGCGCAACCAGAAAGGCCTGATCGAATCGGTGGTCGACGCGGCGCCCATCGTGATCGCCCTGCTCGACGCGGCCGACCGCGTGGTGCTCGACAACCACGAGTACAAGAAACTGCAAGCCGACCTCGGCATGGCCGAACCGGCGCCGCTGCTGATGGCGGCCGTGCGCTCCGCGCTGGCGCAGGAAGTGCAGGCCGCGGCACAGCCGGACCGACGCCGCGCCGGCTACCTGTTCCTCGATCGCGAAGTGCGCATCGACCGCCCCGGCGCGAAGGGGCCGCTGTGGTTTTCCTGCTCGGCGACGGCGGTGAGCGAGGCCGACACCGGCGCCGATAATTTCTTCGCCGGCGCGCGGCGCGACTACGTGCTATTGCTCGCCAAGGACATCACCGGCCTTCGCATGCAGCAGGAAAAGGCGCGCATGGCGGCGCTGCGCGCCATGCTGGCCGAGGAGGACCGCGCCAGCGCCCTGCGCGAAAGCCTTTCCGCCGCCGTGTTCCAGCTTGAAGGACCGCTCAACATGGTCGCCTCGGCGGTGCATATGCTGACGCGGCGGCAGGGCGCGTCGCCCGGCGATCCGATGGCCGCCGCGCTGGCCGACGCGGTGCGCACCGGCGAAGCGGCGTTGGCCAACCTGCGCGCGATGATCCCCCATCGCGTCGCCGAGGCCGCCGGCCCGGTCAATCTCAACGAAGTGCTGCGCGACGTGCTCGACGTGTCCACCCAGCGCCTGCTCGGCGCCGGGATCAGCGTCACCTGGCAACCGCAGGCCATCCTGCCCGCCTTGCAGGGTCATCCGAACAAGTTGCGCGCGATGTTCAAGGCGCTGGTGGACAACGCCATCGATGCGATGAGCGGGCGCGGCTGGCGCGAGCGCGAACTGAGCGTCGCTACCCGCGTCGCCGGCGAAAGCATCGAGGCCCTGGTCGAGGACAGCGGCCCTGGCGTGCCGGCCGGCGACCAGTTGAAGGTGTTCGAGCCGTTCTACACCACGCGGCGCGGCAGTGGCGCCGGCGGACACCTGGGCACCGGGCTTTCCGGCGCGCAGCAGATCGCCGCCGATCATGGCGGAAGCATATCGATCGACGCTGCCCACGCGCCGGGTTGCCGCGTGCGCGTCGAACTGCCGGTGCGGCGCCGATGAGCGCCTCGCCGCTCCTGCAGGTCCACTATGCGACGCTGGTGCGCGTCTCGCAGGTGCTGTCGCGCTCGCTCGACGTCAGCCACAGCCTCGGCGAGGTGCTGCGCGCGCTGGACCTCAGCGGCCACCTCGCGCGCGGCATGATCAGCGTGGTCGATCCGGATTCCGGCGATCTCGCCGTGCATCTGGTGCAGGGCATGGACCACGGCGAATTCGAGCCGGTGCGCTATCAGTCCGGAGAAGGCCTGCTCGGCGTGATTCTCGAGGGCGGACGCACCGTGGCGCTGAAGCGCGTCGCCGACGATCCACGCTTCCTCAACCGGCTCGGCATTTACGAGCGCGACCTGCCGTTCATCGCCGCGCCGATCACCGTCGGCGGCACCCTGCGCGGCGTGCTCGCGGTGCAGCCCGAGGAACCGGATGACGGCCTGCTCGAGGAGCGCGTGCGCTTCGTCGAGACGGTGGCCAACCTGATCGGGCAGAGCGTCCGCCTGGCGCTGGAGGTCGAGCAGGAAAAGAAGTCGCTGACCGAGGAACGCGACACGCTGCGCCGCGCGGTGCGCCATCGCCACGGCTTCGACAATCTGGTCGGCCATTCCGACGGCATGCGACGGATCTTCGAGCAGATCCGCATGGTCTCGAAGTGGAACACCACCGTGCTGATCCGCGGCGAGACCGGCACCGGCAAGGAGCTGATCGCCAACGCGATCCACTACAACTCGCCGCGCGCGCGCGGACCCTATGTGCGCCTCAACTGTGCCTCGCTGCCGGAAAACCTGCTCGAATCCGAGCTTTTCGGCCACGAGAAAGGCGCCTTCACCGGTGCCGCCAACGCCCGCCGCGGCCGCTTCGAGATGGCCGACGGCGGCACGCTGTTCCTCGACGA
>SSTA01000202.1 GCA_009469685.1 Azonexaceae bacterium
CCAGCCGAAGCGCTCCCCCCGCGGCCAGTGGGCCAGCAGGGCAATGATTGCGCGGGCGGCGAGCGCAAAAACCGCCGCGGAGGCGAGGAAGCCTCCGGCTGCCAGTGCTCCCAGGCGAAAATCCCGCGCTACCCAGCAGACCAGCCCGGCCAGAGTGGCTGCGCCCAAGCCCCAGGCGGCGAGCCACGAGCTTTCCGGAGGTCCGAGGTCGCGGCGCAGAACCCTCAGGGTGGGCACTCGGCGCAGCCGCAGCACGGGGGGCAGCCCGAACCCCAGGAGAAGCACCGCGGCGACTCCGCTGCCCTGGACGACGGGGAGCGCCGAGGGCAATGGCAGATCGTCCCCCAGCAGGCCGGCCACGGTACCGTGCAGGGCGAACTGGATCGCGTAACCCACGGTGCTGCCAAGGGCTGCAGCCAGAGCCGCAAGGAAAATGAACTGACCCAGGTAAAGCCGCAACAGCCTGCCCTGGGTGGCACCGAGGCAGCGCAGCACCGCACCGGTGTCCAAATGGCGCTGACCATAGCGCCTGGCCGCCAGAGCGACTGCGGCGGCGGACAGGATCGCCGTGGCCATGGCTGCAAGTCCGAGGAAGCGGCGAGCGCGATCAAGGGTATTGCGTACCTCGGGACGGGCATTTTCGGCGTCTTCCAGGCGCTCGCCGCGCCCAAGGACCGTGGCGGCCCAGGATCGAAACCCACTCACCGCGACTTCGCTCCCCGCCACCAGCAGGCGATAGGCGATGCGCGCGCCGGGCTGCTCCAGCCGGGTTGCCGGGAGGTCGGCAAGGTTCATCAGGAGCCGCGGCGCAAAGGCGAAGAAATTGGCACCGCGATCCGGTTCCCGGGCGAGTATTCCGGCGACCCGCAAGTGCGCTTCGCCGACCTCGACGAGCTCTCCCGTGCGGACGCCCAACTCGCTGGCGAGACGCTCTTCAAGCCAGAGGGTACCCGGTCCGGGCGCCGGCACACCGGCTTCCCCTCCGGCAAGCACCAGTTGACCCCGCAGCGGGTAGAGATCGGAAACCGCCTTGATCTCCGCGAGGCGCGGAACGCCGGAAGCCCGAACCATGCTCGGGAAAACGCGGGTCTCGGCGACCGCCAACCCTCTCCGGGCGGCTTCCTCGGTCAGCGCGGGGGGCCACGGATGGTCCGCGACCAGGAGCAGATCGGCTCCCATCAGACGGCGCGCCTCGCGCTCGAGGGCAAGACGAACCCGGTCGGTGAGAAATCCCACTGCCGTGACGGCAGCGACTGCCAGGATGGTGACGGCCAGGAGCAGGCGGAGCTCAGGCGCCCGGAGCTCGCGCAGCAACATCCGCCCCGCGAGGCTCAAGAGCCGCTCCAGCGTATCTCGAACTCCCGCGCGTCTACCGGCTGACCATGGAGGAAGCCTTGCAACTGGCGGCACCCCAGATTGCGTAGAAAAGCTGCCTGCTCGGACGTTTCGACTCCTTCGGCGACTACTTCCAGAGAGAGGCTGCGGGCCAGCGCCATCACCGTGGTAATGATGGCTTCATCGCCCCGGCTCTTGCCGATTCCGGCGACGAAGGAGCGATCGATCTTCAACTGCTGGATGGGCATCAATTTGAGGTAGCTCAGCGAAGAATACCCCGTCCCGAAATCGTCGATCGCCAAGCAGATGCCGAGGGAGCGGAGGCGATCGAGTAGCACGATGGCGTTATCCACCTGCATGACCACCGATTCGGTGATTTCCAGCTTGAGGCGGTGGGGTTCGAGCCCCGTTTCTTCCAGAATCGCGGTCAGCATGGCGATGAACTCGGGACGCTCAAGCTGCTTGACCGAAAGATTCACGGAGACCTGGGGCAAATCGAAGCCTTCAGCTTGCCAGGCCACGACCTGACGGCAGGTTTCGCGGAGCACCCAACTGCCAAGGCCGACGATCAATCCGGTTTCCTCGGCGACTTCGATGAAGCGGGCAGGCGGAACCTCGCCCAATTCAGGGCTGTGCCATCGCACCAGGGCCTCTGCCCCGGTCAGCCGGCCGGTATCGGCATCCACTTGCTGCTGCAGGAAGACCTCGAGTTCGCCATTCTCCCGCGCCCGACGCAGAAGATTTTCCAGACGAACGCGCTCCCGGATTCTTTCGGTAATGTCCGCCGTATAGAAGTGATAGTGGCCCCGACCGGCGTGCTTGGCCCGATACATGGCCGAATCGGCATTGCGCATCAGGGCACCGACGTCCTCGCCGTCATCCGGGAAGAGGCTGATACCGACCGATGCCGAAAGATAGAGCTCGTGGCCGGCAATCGTGAAGGGCCGTTCAAACGCGGCAATGATTTCCCCGGCCAGCGTGGCCGCTTCTTCCCTCCTCTTGACCGCTTCCATGAGGCAGATGAACTCGTCTCCACCGAGCCGGGCCAGCATGTCGATGAGCCTCACGTGCTCGGAAAGGCGGGTCGCCACCGCCACCAGAAGTTCATCCCCGATGGTATGACCGAGCGAGTCATTGACCTGCTTGAACTGGTCGAGATCGATGAACAATACAGCCAAGCGCTGGCTCCGGGGGGCCGCATCGGCAGCGCTTTCGCCCAAACGCTCGACGAATCGCCTGCGGTTGGGCAAGCCGGTCAGGGGATCGTGGTAGGCCAGATAGTTGAGCTTGCTTTCCGCCTGCCGGCGTTCTGCGACCTCCCCCTCCAGAAGGCGGTTGGCGCGCTTCAGTTCGGCGGTCCGCTGCTCCACCTGGATCTCAAGCGTTGCCCGCGCCGTTTCCAGCTTGGCGTCCTGGATACGCAGGATTTGATGGGCTCTGCGAACGACAAGGAATTGAAGGAGATAGAGCACGGAAAACACGGCGACCACTCCGGCAGTCACCCACCACAGATTGCGACCGAGTTCGGAGGTAAAGGGGCTCACGTCCTGGCGGATTTCCACCACCGCATCGAGTTCGCCAGCCTCATTCACAAAGGGTACGAAGGTCGTCAGGACGTCCTGTCTTGGCGATGCGCCGTGGTCGGGTTCGCCAGCCATGAGCGCCGTAGAATCTCGCCCGCCGAGAGCCACCCGGAACGAGGCGTTCTCGCCGATCGACTGTCCCACCTGGGCGACATCGGTCGCAAAAACAGTCATTCCCAGGCGGTTGTATATCCTGAGATCGACGACTCCGGTGCCCTTCAGCAGAGTTGCCAGTCGCTCACGGAGCACCGCGCCGCCTTTGGCGGAGCGCATTTCGGCCGGTTCCCTTCCGTAGGACCGGCGTATCTCCTCGGCGTAACCGGTCCACAGAGAATTGCGGAAGACCTGAGCAATGGCGAGATTGCGATCGGAGGCCAAACTCGCCATCTGACGCATGGACACTTCCCGGTACAGCGGACCGAGCGCCCCGGCGGCGAGAACCACCAGGATGAAGCTGAGGATGGAAAAGTAGCGGGAGAGGTTGAACATCAGTCGGCCAGTTCCCGGATTCGCGCCACCGCTTCGTCGACCCGGTCCACTGCCACCACCTCGAGGCCGGGAATGGCCTGCCGGGGTCGATTGGCGGCCGGGATGAGGGCGCGCGTGAAACCCAGCTTGGCCGCTTCCTTAAGGCGCTCCTGCCCACGGGGAGCAGGCCGGATTTCCCCCGCCAAACCAACCTCACCAAATACAACAAGTTTACCTTGTAATGGTTTGTTTTTAAGCGATGAAACGATAGCCAGCATCACCGCGAGGTCGGCCGCCGGCTCGCCGATTCGGACTCCACCGACGGCGTTCACGAACACGTCCTGGTCAAAGCAGACGACTCCCGCGTGGCGATGCAGGACCGCCAAAAGCATGGCCAATCGCTGAGGATCGAGCCCCACCGTCAGCCGGCGGGGATTGCCGTGGGCTTCGTCCACCAGCGCCTGAATTTCCACCAGCAAGGGCCGCGTGCCTTCCTGGGTGACCAGAATGCAGGAACCCGCAACATC
>SSTA01000203.1 GCA_009469685.1 Azonexaceae bacterium
ATCGACGGCCACGTCCAGGGCTGGTTCACGGACGACACCCCCAAGCGGTTCGAAGCCTATGGCTGGCACGTGGTGCCCGGAGTGGACGGCCATGACCCCGAAGCCATCGAAGCCGCGCTGCTTGCCGCCAAGGCGGTCACGGACAAGCCCAGCCTGATCTGCTGCAAGACGGTCATCGGCCTGGGCGCCCCCAACAAACAGGGCAGCCACGACGTGCACGGCGCCCCCCTTGGCGCCGACGAGATCGCCGCCACCCGCGCCCACATCGGCTGGCACCACGCCCCCTTCGAGATTCCGGCCGAGATTTACGCCGCCTGGGATGGCAAAGCCAAGGGCCTGCAGGCCGAGGCCGACTGGAACTCCAGGTTCGCTGCCTATCGCAACGCCTTCCCGGAGAAGGCCGCCGAATTTCAGCGCCGCGTCATCAACGGCCAGTTGCCCGCCAACTGGGCCGAGACCGTCGCCGGCTATATCGCCGCCTGCAAGGACAAGGCCGAGAACATCGCCACCCGCAAGGCTAGCCAGAACGCCATCGCCGCCTACGCGCCGGCGCTGCCCGAACTGATGGGCGGCTCCGCCGACCTGGCCGCATCCAACCTGACCCTGTGGAAGGGCTCCAAGGGCGTCAGCAAGAGCGAGGGTGGCAACTACCTTTACTACGGCGTGCGCGAGTTCGGCATGACCGCCATCGCCAACGGCATCGGCCTGCACGGCGGTTTCATTCCCTACACCGCCACTTTCCTGGTCTTCTCCGACTACGCCCGCAACGCGATCCGCATGGCGGCGCTCATGAAGCAGCGCCAGATCATGGTCTATACCCATGATTCCATCGGCCTTGGCGAGGATGGCCCCACCCATCAGCCGGTGGAACACGTGGCTTCCCTGCGCCTGATTCCCAACCTCGACGTCTGGCGCCCCGCCGATGCCACGGAAACCGCCGTCGCCTGGGCTGCCGCCATCGAACGCACCAGCGGTCCCAGCGTCCTGGCCCTCTCCCGCCAGAACCTGCCCACCGTCACCGGCGCCATCAGCGCCGAGACCATTCGCAAGGGCGGTTACGTTCTTGCCGACTGCGAGGGCGAACCCAAGGTGACCCTCATCGCCACCGGTTCCGAGGTCAAGCTGGCCCTGGACGCCCAGGCTGCGCTGGCCGGCGAGGGCATCGCCGCCCGCGTCGTCTCCGTGCCCTGTACCGAGGCTTTCGACCGTCAGGGGGCCGAGTATCGCAACGATGTGCTGGGCAAGTGCACGCCCCGCGTCGCCATCGAAGCCGGCCATCCGGACCTGTGGCGCAAGTATGTGGGCAGCAAGGGGGGCATCATCGGCATCGACCGCTTCGGCGAGTCGGCCCCCGCCGGCAAACTGTTCGAGTTTTTCGGGTTCACGGTCGCCAACGTCGTCGCTACCGTGAAAAACATTCTGTAAGGAGCGTCAGCATGACCATCAAAGTCGGTATCAACGGGTTCGGCCGCATCGGCCGCATGGTTTTCCGTGCCGCCATCAAGGATTTTCCGGACATCGAGATCGTCGGCATCAATGATCTCCTCGAACCTGACTACCTGGCCTACATGCTGAAGTACGACTCCGTACACGGCCGCTTCAAGGGCGACATTGCCGTCGACGGGAACGACCTGATCGTCAACGGCAAGAAGATCCGCCTCACCGCTATCAAGGATCCCGCCGAACTGAACTGGGGCGCCGTCGGCGCTGACATCGTCGTCGAATCCACCGGCCTCTTCCTCGACAAGGCCGGCGCCGAGGCCCACCTCAAGGCCGGCGCCAAGAAGGTCATCATGTCGGCGCCGTCCAAGGACGACACCCCGATGTTCGTGTACGGCGTGAACCACTCCAAGTATGCCGGCGAGGCCATCATCTCCAACGCCTCCTGCACCACCAACTGCCTGGCCCCCGTGGCCAAGGTGCTCAACGACAACTGGGGCATCAAGCGTGGCCTGATGACCACCGTACACGCCGCCACCGCGACCCAGAAGACCGTCGATGGCCCGTCCAAGAAGGACTGGCGCGGCGGCCGCGGCATCCTGGAGAACATCATCCCCTCCTCCACCGGCGCCGCCAAGGCCGTCGGCAAGGTCATTCCCGAGTTGAACAAGAAGCTCACCGGCATGGCCTTCCGCGTCCCCACCTCCGACGTCTCCGTGGTGGACCTCACCGTCGAACTCTCCAAGGAAGCCTCCTACGAGGAAATCTGCGCCGCCATGAAGGCCGCTTCCGAAGGTGCCATGAAGGGCGTGCTCGGCTACACCAACGAGAAGGTGGTCGCCACCGACTTCCGCGGCGAGTCCTGCACCTCGGTCTTCGACGCCGACGCCGGCATTGCCTTGGACGGCACCTTCGTCAAAGTCGTCGCTTGGTACGACAACGAGTGGGGCTACTCCTGCAAGGTTCTGGAGATGGTCCGCGTCATCGCCAAGTAAGGGGTTAGGGGTGAGGGGTAGCCCCCTCGCCATCGCCCTGCTCCCCTCGCTTTTTCTCCTCACTCCTCACTCCTCACCGCCCTATGAACTTCAAGCGCCTCACCGATCTCGACGTGGCCGGCAAGCGGGTCTTCATCCGCGCCGACCTCAACGTCCCCCAGGACGATACCCTCGCCATCACCGACGACACCCGCATCCGCGCCGCCCTGCCGGGCATCCAATACGCGCTCGGGAAGGGCGCCGCCGTCATGGTGACCTCCCATCTGGGCCGCCCCACCGAGGGCGAGTTTAAAGCGGAGGACTCCCTGGCCCCCGTCGCCAAGCGCATGGCCGAGCTGCTGGGCAAGGAAGTGCGCTTGGTACAGAACTGGGTCGATGGCGGCTTCGAAGTGAAGCCGGGCGAAGTCGTCCTGCTCGAAAACTGCCGCGTCAACAAGGGCGAGAAGAAGAACAACGACGAGCTGGCCCAGAAGATGGCCAAGCTCTGTGACGTCTACGTCAATGACGCCTTCGGCACCGCCCACCGCGCCGAAGCCACCACGCACGGCATCGCCAGGTACGCCCCGGTGGCCTGTGCCGGCATTCTGATGGGTGCCGAAATCGACGCCCTGGGCAAGGCCCTGCACGAACCGAAGCGCCCGCTGGTCGCCATCGTCGGCGGCTCCAAGGTGTCGTCCAAGCTGACCATCCTCAAGTCGCTGGCCGACAAGGTCGACCAGCTGATCGTCGGCGGCGGCATCGCCAACACCTTCCTGCTCGCCGACGGCAAG
>SSTA01000204.1 GCA_009469685.1 Azonexaceae bacterium
CGACGACACCTGCCTCAACCTGCGCGGCAGCCGCAACGTCATCGAAGGTGTGCGCATCGACGACTGCCTCTTTGGCATCGACCTCAAGCAGTCCAACGACAATACCCTGCGCGAAAACTCGATCCGCTCCAAGGTCAAGGAGCTCGGCGTACGGGGTGATGGCCTGCGGCTCTGGTACAGCAATGGCAACCTCATCGAAAAGAACGAGGTGATCGATTCCCGCGACATGGTGGCCTGGTATTCGCACCACAATATCTTCCGCGGCAACATCGGCAAGCGCAGCCGCTACTCGATCCACTTCATGTTTGCCAAGGACAATCTGGTCGAGGGCAATTCCTTCACCGACAATGCGGTCGGCGTGTACCTGATGTACACCGAGCGGATCCACGTGCGCAACAACATCATCTCCCACGCTACCGGCGCCGCCGGCATGGCTCTGGGTTTCAAGGAATCGAGCGATTCCGACGTCGAGAACAACGAAATCATCTACTGCGCCGTCGGCGTCGGTTCCGACCTGTCCCCCTTCGAACCCGACACCACCCTGCGCTTCAAGGGCAATCGCTTCGCCTTCAACGGCATCGCCGTTCGCTTCACCAGCGAACTGGGCGGCAACATCCTCACCGACAACGTCTTCGAAGGCAACCTGACCGACGTGGTCCAGATGGGGCGCGACGTGGCGGGAAAGAACGTCTGGAAGAGCAACTACTTCGCCGATTACCAGGGCTTCGACCGCAACGGCGACGGCGTCGGCGACACCCCCTACGAACTCTACGCCTACGCCGACCAGATCTGGATCGAAACCCCCGCCGCGCAGTTCTTCAAGACCGCGCCGGTCCTTGAACTGCTCGATTTCCTCGAGCGTCTGGCGCCCTTCTCGTCGCCCGAGCTGCAATTGCGGGATCCCTCGCCGCGCTTCGCCAAACCCGGGAGTCTCCCCCACTCATGAGCGAGCCCAAACCCACCCCGCCCCTCTCCAAGGCCAAGCGCCAGACCCATCGGCGACGCTTCATCCGTACCGCGCTACTCACCGGCGGGGTCATCGGCGCGGCGCTCTCAGGCTTCCTGCCGCAGGTCTATGCCCGCACCCGGCGCCTGCGCCCCCCCGGCGCCCTGGACGAGCAGGACTTCCTGGCCAGCTGCATCAAGTGCGGCCAGTGCGTCCAGGTCTGTCCAGTGCAGGCGATCAAGCTGGCCGACCTGGTCGACGGCATGGGGGTCGGCGTCCCCTACATCGCGGCCCGGGACCAGGCCTGCGACTTCTCCTGCGATGCCATCCAGTGCGTCCTGGCTTGTCCCACCGGCGCCCTGACCTACCACAAGCCCGATTTCCTGCCCGTCCGTCCCGGCGCCGCCCTGGCCGCCAAGCCCATCCTGCTGGCCAAGGAAAAAGATGCCGAACCGACCCTGAACCTCGCCGAGCGCATCGGCGTCGCCCGCCTGATCCGCCCGGAATCCTGTCTTGCCACCCAGGGCAAGGGATTCAAAGGCCAGACCCGGGGCGCCGACTTCAAGGGGAAGATGCGCTACATGGCGGTGGACCGCTGGAAGCCGATCCCGGTGGCTGAACACCCCTACGACGTCGCCGAATGCGACCTCTGCGCCCGGGAGTGCCCGGTCAAGGGCGCCATCGCCATCGAGACCGTCTTCGCCCCCGACGGCAGCAAGCGCAAGGCGCCGGTCATCAAGGAACCCTGCGTCGGTTGCGGCGTCTGCGAAATGGTCTGCCCGGTGGAACCCGGATGTCTCACCATCGAAGCCCGCGAGGTCTGGAAGACATGAAACCCCACGTACTGCTCCCCGTAGCGGGTGCCGTTTCCCCTGCAGCGACCCTGTCGCGGCGCTACCGGAGGATCTTCCCGTGAGCGATGTCCTCACCCAACGCTTCTTTGGTCAGATCAAGGTGCTCTTCGGTTGGGAACCGGAAAAGCCGACCACCATCGCTCCAGAAGCCAAGCAGATTCACGAGCTCAAGCGCCTGACCAACAAGCAGGATCTCCAGGCGGTCAAGGCCCACATGCGCGAACACGAGGTCAAATCGACCAAATGGCGCAATCGCCGCTGGGCCACCCTCATCGTGGCCAACCTGTTGTTCGTCGTCTCCTACTGGCTCGACATTCAGGTGCTGGAGGGGTCGCTTACCGCCTCGCGCTTCGTCGGCTTCCACCTCATCGACCTCAATTCGGCCCTCCAGGTGATGCTCGCCCACAAGCACATCATCACCAATCTCCTGATCGGTACGGGAACCGTGCTGGTTCTGTGGGCGCTCCTGGGCGGGCGAACCTTCTGCTCCTGGGTCTGCCCCTATCACCTGGTGGCCGAACTCGCCGAAAAAATCCACCTGAAGCTCGCCGACAAGAAGCTGGTCAGCGACCAGACCATGGACCGTCGGCTACGCAGCGTCTTCTGGGTCGTCTTTGCGCTTCTTGCTGTCGCCACCGGCTATACGGTCTTCGAGGCCATCTCCCCCACCGGCATCCTCTCCCGGGCCCTGATCTACGGTCCCGGGCTCGCCCTCCTGTGGGTACTGGCCCTGCTGGTCTTCGAGATTTTCTTCTCCCGCCGCGCCTGGTGCCGCTACGCCTGCCCCATCGGGTTGACCTACGGCGTGGTGGGAATTCTCTCGCCGGTGCGCATCAAGTACACCCTGGATGGCTGTTTCCACGAAGGCGACTGCCGCAAGGTCTGCCTCGTCCCCCACGTGCTCGATACGGTGATCAAGGGCCGCGCCGTTGCCCCCGCCGTGCCCATAGGTCCCGACTGCACCCGCTGCGGCCTGTGCGTGGACACTTGCCCGACGGGCTCCCTCAAGTTCGAGGTCAAGGGGCTTTCCAAGTTGCTCTGACGGACACCCGAGGCGCCCATACCGGCTCCCGGAAAAACCGTTTAAAATCCGCCCCCGGTGCCCCCGGGGCGATGGACCCCGTCGTCCCGAGTTAAGATTGGCTTAACCTGAATCGTGTCCAATGCCGGGACACGGCCTCATGCCCTGGCCCCCCAACTCTCAGCCGCCCACCAATGCCCTTCTCCTCGCGCTTTACCATTCTCCGCACCTTCTTCCTGCTGGCCTATCTGTCGATCGTCGGCGCCATGGGATTCTTCTGGCCCTTCGTCGAACCCGACGACGGCACCGCCTGGACCTACCTGGCTGCGAGCACCCTGGGTTACGCCGCAATCTACTTGCTGCCCGTCCTCCTGCTCACCTTGCTCCTGGAGTTCGTCCTCCCCGGCAAGGCCGAGCCACCCCCCTGGCGGAAGTGGGTCATCTACGGCGCCGCCGTCCTCGGCACGGCGACCATGCTCCTCCTTCTTTACGCCGACTACCGTCTCTACGAGCTCTACCAGTTCCACGTCAATAAGTTCGTCCTCAATCTGGTCGCCACGCCCGGCGGTATCGCCGCCCTCGGCGCCACCTCGGCCACCGAAAAGACCGTCGCCTGGCAGGTCAGCCTGTTGGTCTGCATCAGTCTCTTCCTGCTCTGGCTTGCCCATCGGTTTCACCGCCTGCACGCCGTGGTCTCCCACCGGCGCTTCCTCGCTGCCCTGACCGGTCTCGGCCTGCTCTTCCTCGGCCAGGAAATCGTCTTCGCCCACAGCAGATTCGTCGGCAACGAGAAGCTGCTCGAAGTCGCCGACGCGACCCCCTTCCGCGCCTCGCTGACCTTCAAGACGCTGCTCAAGAAGCTCGGCGTCAAGCGCACCGCCGTCACCGAACTGCGCCTGGCCGGAGGCACCGTGCGCTACCCGGCGGCGCCCATCGTCAGCAAGCCTACGCCGGCCTCGCCCAACATCATCATGCTGGTGGCCGAATCCTTCCGCTGGGATCTCTTCACCCCCGAGATCATGCCCAACCTGTGGAAGTTCTCCGAGCGCGCCACCCGCTACGAAAACCACTACAGCGGCGGGAACCGCACCCGCATGGGCCTTTTTTCGATGTTCTACGGCATCTACGCCCCCTACTGGTACAGCTTCGAGCGGCAGCGCGTCGCCCCGGTGCTGATGGACGTCCTGCGCGACCGCAAATACCAGTTCGCCATCCACACCAGCCAGAGCTTCGATTATCCGGAACTGCGCCACACCACCTTCACCAAGATTCCTGAAGAATTCCTCCAGGAAATCAAGGAAGGCGAACCCTGGAAGCGGGACATCCAGAACATCAGCGACATCATCGCCAAGGTGGACAAACGCGACCCCAAGCGGCCCTTCTACGGTTTCATGTTCTTCGAATCGACCCACGCCCCCTACAGCTTCCCCGCCGAGGACGTCATCCGCAAGGATTACGTGGGCGAGGTGGACTACGTCAAGCTCAACCTGCGGGAGAACATCGGCGGGCTCTACGCCCGCTACGTGAACGCCGCCCACCACATCGACCGCGAAGTCGCCCGCCTCCTCGCCCACCTGGAAAAGAACGGCATGCTGGACAACACCATCATCCTGTTCACCGGCGACCACGGCGAGGAATTCATGGAAAAGGGACACTGGGGCCACGGCCACGGCACCACCTTCACCGAGGAACAGATCCGCGTTCCCTTCGTCCTCTCCATCCCCGGCCAGGCACCCCAGGTGGTCAGCACCCGCACCTCCCACCTACAGATCGCCCCCACCCTGCTGCGGGAACTCGGCATCACCAACGCCCCCGTCGACTACAGTTCCGCCGACACCCTGGACCACACCCTGCCCTACTTCGTCCTCGGCGAGTACGACCTCATGGGCATCATGGACGACAAGTACAAGATCAGTTTCCCCTATACCGGCAGCTACCTTTTCCGCTACACCGTCCAGGACATCGCCGACCACCCGGTCAACATCCAGGACAAGAAGCAGGTTCTCGCCGAAAGGGACGACCTCCTCAAAGCCGTCACCGCGGAAAGCCGGCGCTTCGTGATGGAGCCCATTGCAGCGCGGTGAGGCGCGGCTGGCGCA
>SSTA01000205.1 GCA_009469685.1 Azonexaceae bacterium
AGCGGGCGCAAGGGCGCATCCCAGCGCTTCCCGTTGCGCAATAGCGAACGCAGCAAACCGCAACCGCGCACCCTATACTAGCGCCACGCGTGTTCATCCCTAATTCAGAATAATGGAGAAACCCTTGCGCTCTCTCGGGGCTCGCTACGTGCTGGCGATCGCCGTGCTGACCGCGGTCGTCATGCTGATCGTCGAGCAATTCGTCGAGCAGCAAACGCTGGACTCCCTGCGCCTGGATGAAGAGAGCCATGCCCGCGAAAACCTGCTCGTGCTGCAAAGCCGCATCGAGGGCAATCTTCGCAGCAGTGCCCTGCTCGGACGCGGCCTGGTCGCGGTGATCGCGGCCAATCCACATCTCTCCCAGGCAGACCTGGAGCGCGCCGCACGGCCTTTGTTTGAGGGCCGCACCTTGCTGCGGAACCTGGCGGCCGCCCCGGATCTGGTCATTCGCTACGTCGTTCCTTTGAAGGGCAACGAAAAAGCCCTCGGTCTCGATTATCGAAAGACTCCGAGCCAGCAGGAGTCGGCCGAACTTGCCCGGAAGACGGGAAAAATCGTCATCGCCGGACCGGTCAACCTGGCCCAGGGAGGAGTGGGCATCATCTCGCGCATGCCGGTCTTCCTGGGCGATGGAAACGAGAACGCCAATTTCTGGGGACTGCTCTCCACGGTCATGGACGCCGAGGTCTTCTATCGCGAGAGCGGACTCGCCGACCCGGACCTTCCCCTCGAAGTCGCGATCCGCGGCAAGGACGGCAAGGGTGCCGAGGGCGAGGTGTTTTACGGCAACGCCGAATTGTTTTCCGACCGGGCGATCCGGCTCGTCATTCCTTTGCCCAGTGGATCCTGGCAAATTGCGGCGCGACCCCGGGGCGGATGGAGCGATGGGCGGCAGCGGCTGGTGATCATCCGGCTCGGCTTCGCCTTCGCCCTGGTGGCCATCCTGAGCCCGTTGTTGATGCTTGGTCTCGCTCTCCGTCAACGGCTGCGGGCCGAAGAAGAAGCGCGCCGAACCGCGCTCTACGCCCGCAACTTGCTCGAAGCCAGCCTGGATCCCCTGGTGACCATCAGCCCGGAGGGAAAGATCAGCGACGTCAACCGGGCAACCGAGGAAGCCACCGGAAGAGCACGCGCTGAGCTGATCGGCAGCGATTTCAGCGACTATTTCACTTCGCCGGAGGACGCCCGGACCGGATATCGCAAGGTCTTCGACACCGGAGCCGTGCGGGACTACCCCTTGGCGATCCGCCATGCCTCCGGCAGCGTGATGGATGTCCTATACAACGCCACGGTCTATCGCAATGACCGGGGAGAGATCGACGGCATTGTCGCCGTCGCGCGGGACGTCAGCGCGCGCAACCGTGCCGAAGCCGAATTGGCCGTCTATCGCCAACACCTGGAGCGATTGGTCGAGGAACGTACCGCCGAGCTCGCCCGTGCCAAGGAACAGGCCGAAGCGGCAAGTCTTGCCAAGAGCGACTTTCTGGCCAACATGAGCCATGAACTGCGCACGCCTATGAATGGCGTTCTCGGCATGATCGGCCTTGCCCGCAAGACCGTGCATGACCCGGACGGCATCGGCTATCTGGATAAGGCCAGACGCTCGGCCGAACGCCTGCTCGGCGTCATCAACGACATCCTCGACGTTTCCAAGATCGAAGCGCGCCGCATGGACCTGGAGAGGCTGCCGCTCAAGATCGGTGACGTTCTCGACCAACTGAGCATCCTTTTTGAGAACGCCGTTCGCGAAAAGCATCTCGGTCTGGTGATTGATATCGCCCCCAGCCTGGCCGCCAAACCCCTGCTCGGCGATGCCCTGCGTCTTGGCCAGATGCTGACCAATCTGGTCGGCAACGCCGTCAAGTTCAGCGAGCAAGGGACGATACGCGTCTGTGCCGCGATTCTCACGGAGGACGAGGAAGAAATTGGCTTGCGCTTCGAGGTCGAAGACCAGGGCATCGGTATTCGACCCGAAGACCAATGCCGTCTGTTCTCCGCCTTCGAGCAGGCCGACGGCAGCATGACCCGCAAATACGGCGGCACCGGTCTGGGCCTTGCCATTTGCCGCCGTCTCGCAGGACTGATGGGTGGCGAAATCGGCGTCGCCAGCACCTTCGGCCAAGGCAGTGCCTTCTGGTTCACCGTCCGCCTGGGAAAGGACGACAAGGCCTCGGAACCCCAGCCCATAACGCCACATTGGGAAGATAGCGAAGCGCGCCTGCGGAGAGAGTTTTCCGGAACGCCCGTCCTTCTTGCCGAAGACGAACCGATCAACCGCGAAATCGTTCAGTCCCTGCTCGAAGACACCGGACTCGTCGTCGACCTTGCCGAGGACGGTTCGCAAGCGGTGGAGATGGCGCGAAACAGAGCTTACGGCCTGATCCTCATGGACCTGCAGATGCCCAAACTCAATGGCGCCGATGCCGCTCGGGCCATCAGGGAGAACTCCCGCAACCGCGACACCCCCATCTTCGCGGTGACTGCCAATGCTTACGAACAGGACCGCGAACTCTGTCTTGCCGCCGGGATGAACCGGCACCTGGCCAAGCCCCTCGATCCCGACCTGCTTCTGCAGGCGGTTCTGGAAGGCCTCTCGCAAGGCCGCTCGAACTAGACTCCCGAGATCCGCAGTGTAAGCCGGGGCCTCCCTCGACCCCGCTTGCGTCCGGGTGCACGACCTCGCGAGCCGCTCCACCAGAGCTGCCCGGGCATTCCCTCCGGCCGGATTACGCCGGCGTCCCGCAGGCCATTGCCAAGCGCGCGGTCAGCACAGCGAGCGCTTCGTCCCCTGGCCGGCCCAGCGCCGTTCTCAGGAAATCCCATGCGGTGTCGGCGTACCGGGCGGCCACGGGGCTCAGATCTTGACCCAACTCGAATTCTTCGCCCCTGACGCAAAGGACGAAGCATTGCGGCGCCGGCCCCCGGCAGGTCTGCTCGAAGACCCGCAGCACGGCACCCGGCTCCAGCGCATGACTGCTGGACCCGAGATCCGCCGCCGGCTCCAGGCGGGAAAAAGTGTAGGGAGCTGGCGTGCCGCTGCCGGCATCGATGAAGAGCGCCAGCGCTCGGCCTTCCAGGTCGAGGGCGTGCTCGATGTTGAGCTGGAAGTCTTCGATCAGTTCGACCTCCCCTGCCCGGCCGCTGGCCTGAAGCCAGGCGTCCAGGCGCGCCAGCAGCAAGGGACCGAGGGCGTCGTCGCCGCGGCTGGGGTTGCCGACGGCGAAGACGACGACGGGGGGCCTCATTCCCGGCTCAGGCGATGGACCAGGCTGCCGTCGGGAGCGACCAGTTCGACTGCGAGGGGCATCTTGCCCAG
>SSTA01000206.1 GCA_009469685.1 Azonexaceae bacterium
CTGCCCGACCTGATGCGCGAACTCGGCCGCCGTGGCATCAACGAGGTGCTGGCCGAAGCCGGGACCAAACTCAATGCCTCGCTATTGCGCGAGGGCCTGGTCGACGAGCTGCTGGTCTATCAGGCCCCGATGCTGATCGGCGATTCGGCGAACGGCATGTTCGGCCTGCCGCCGCTGACCGACCTGGCGGCGGCGAAACGGCTGACGATCATCGAGCGCCGTGCCGTCGGCACTGACTTTCGATTGCTGGCAAGATTCGCGTCATGAGCAAGGCCACCGACAACGAAGACGACTACCGCGACTTTCCGGGGCGCGCGCTGCTGATCAGCCTGTTCCGCATCGGCCACGTGGCCGGGCTGGTGGGCGTCGCCGCATGGGTGCTGGGTGGCCAGGACCTGGCCGCGGCCGGCGCGGCGGCGATGCCCGTTTTCGTCCATGGCGCGGCATTCGCGTTCCTGCTGGTCGGCGCCGGCCTTGGCATTCTGGCGGTCGACGCCTGGTCGAATCCTTCGCATTTCCGTCAGGTCAATGGCCTGGCGGTGATCCTCAAGCTGGTCCTGGTCGCCCTCATGGTGGTCTGGGGCGAGGCGCGCGTATTCCTCTTCTGGACCATCCTGGTCTATTCCGTGGCCATCAGCCACGCGCCCGGACGCATCCGCCACCGCCGGCTGTTCTGAGGTCCGCGACCACTGCCGCACGATTTGTGCAGCGCAGCGAGCGAAATCGGCGCGTTTTGGCTGCACGAACGTCGGAAAAGTGCAAGCGAATCGCGCGATCGTTCATTTATCCCTGATCTGTTCGCGGCTATGGTGAGCGGGCAATAGAACAAGACACCGCGCCGCGCGTCAAGTAGCGACGGCGCAATCCGTGCAAGACGGCGAGGGAACGGAGGGGACCATGCCGATGACTGCGCAGACGGAATGCCGGGCTGCCCCGGCGCGGGCCGATGCAAACCCTGGATCGGTGTCCGCCGGAGGCTTGCGATGAATGCCGCCGAATGCCTGCTGGAAGCGGGCGCCGATGCGGCGATCGCGATCGAATGCGGCGAGCAGCGCATTTGCTACGGCGAGCTTCGAATTGCCGTGGCCCGCGCCGGCGGTGCGTGGAAGGACGCGGGGCTGCAACCCGGCGACCGGGTCATCGTGTTCGCCCCGGATGGCATCGACTGGGTGCTGGCCTACCTGGGCGCGATCTGGGCCGGCGGCGTGGCCATCGGCGTCAATCATCGTCTGGGCATGGCCGATCTGGCCGTCATCGTCGAGGACAGCCTGCCGGCCTACCTCTGGCTGCGCGAGGCGGAGGCGCCCGCCGTGGCGGCCATGGCCTCCGGCCTGTCGCATCGACCGACCGTGGTGTGCGCGAACGCCGTTGCCGGCTGCCGGGACTGGGCGGACGCCTGGGCGCGTGCGCGGCCGATGGAGGCATTCCCTCGGGATGACGAAGACCCCGCGCTGTGGATCGGCACCTCGGGCACCACGGGTGCGCCCAAGGGCGTCATCCATGCCCAGCGCGCGGTCCGCCATGCCCATGCCTTCGCCGCCGGCGTGCTCGGCCTGACCGCCGCCGACCGGCTTTACTCGACTTCCAAGCTGTTCTTCGCCTATGCGCTGGGCAACAGCCTGTTTGCCGGACTGCGCCTGGGCGCGACGGTGATCCTCGACCCCGACTGGTCGACGCCGGAGCGCGTGCGGCTGATGCTGGCGCGGCATGCGCCAAGCGTGCTGTTCAGCGTGCCGACGCTTTACAGCAAGATGCTCCAGGCCGGGATCGCCGGTCAGGTCGGCGGCTCCAGCGTACGCCACTGCGTCTCCGCCGGCGAGGCGCTGCCGGCGACGGTGCGTTCGGAATGGACGGCCGCCAGCGGCCTGGCCCCGATCAGCGGCTACGGCACGTCGGAGACCCTGTGCCTGATGCTCCGCGCCGAGCATGACGACGGCTTGCTGCGGCCGACGCCGCGCACCGAGGTTCGCGACGACGAGGATGCCGAGGCGGCGGTGCCGCGGCGCATCTGGCTACGCGCCCCGACCATCGCGCTCGGTTACTGGAACCGGCCGGCGGCCGAGGCCGACGGCTTTCGCGACGGCTGGTTCTCGCCGGGCGACATGTTCCTGCCCCATGCCGATGGCACCTACGAGTTCGTCGGCCGCAGCGACGACCTGCTGAAGATTTCCGGGCAATGGGTGAGCACCTTGTGGATCGAGCAGGCGCTGGCGACCGCCTGCGGCGAGGTGGTCGCGCAACTCGCGGCGGTGGGCGCGCCGACCGCCGACGGGTTGACCGCGATCGCCATCCTCGCCGTGGCCGGCGCGGGCCGTGAGGGAGACGCGCGGGACTGCCTGGCGCGCGGCATCGAGGGCCTGCCCAAGCACCGGCGGCCGCGCTGGGTGCATTGGGTGGATGAACTGCCGCTGACCGCGACGGGCAAGCTGCAACGCGGCCGCCTACGCGCCTTGCATGACCGCCTGTGTGGCGCACGGAATCACGCTTGACCCGAAATTAGGGTTTTGGGCTGGCCCGGGGGGCATAGACGCACCGAATCCGCGCACAACGATCTTCGCGACGTTCGCGGTTGGATGTCGGAAAACTTGCCACATGTGAATGTGCCGCCTCGGCCGCGAAAATCAGGAGGTAGAAGGAGCTTATCCTAACTTCTTGTATCCAAATACGAATGAGTGCGCTTTCCGTGGCGAGCGACGATTTGCCTACGATAGCGGGTGTCGAAAAAACTTACACATTTGCGCTGGCGTTGCTCAAGCCCGCCAATGCGACTTCGACTCGCGCGGAGACTTCAACACGGTTTCCGAGGGCTTTACCCGATGATCCAGCCTCGGTGCAGGGCCGGCCTGCCGCGCGCCGGCCAATGTTCGCTGGGCACTCGAGTCTCGTCCGGTAAAAATAACCATGTACTACAAGCACATCACGCGCTATTCGCTGGGGTCGAGCTCATGGCGGTGACGCCGCCGATGGCCGACGCATGCCAGCACACTTGTGGACAGCGCCAATTCGGCCATAAGCATGGTTTTGCGATGTGAAGTGGGCATGTTACTTGCTATGCCAAGCGGATTGTTTATCCTGCCTTCGAAACCCATTTGGAAAGCGCTTGAAATGATGAATGTATCGCGTCGTCCGCGCACCGGAAAGTTGCGCCTAAAGCCCATCGCCGCCGCTTGCCTAGCACTTTTTGCCGCGCCAAATGTGAGCGCGCTTGATTACATCTGGATGGGGCCGGCAGCCGGCGGTGCGTGGAGTGCCGCCGCCAACTGGTTGAGCACGACGGGACTGACCGGGATACCCGGCGGAGCCGATACCGCCCGCTTCGAATACGACACCACCATCACCACCGGCGGCGCCGGCGGGCTGACGATCGACGCCGGCGTTTCCCTGGTCACCTATTCGTCCTTTTCGCTCAAGGGCTTGGTGAATAACCACGGGACGCTGAGCTTCGTTGCGGACAACGCGGAGAATGGGAATTGGTACCAGCCCGACCAAATGTTGGCAGTGAGCAGTTTGGGCGCGACGCTGTCAGGGGGCGGCACGGTGAAGCTGACGGGGTCGGAGACCGGGTTCTACGGGAGTACCGGCAGTCCTGGCAGCTACACGCTGACCAATGCCGACAACACGATCCGTGGCGCAGGGCAGATTTCGTACCTGAAACTGGTGAATAACGGCACGGTGCTGGCCGAAGGCGGCACCATCGCTGTGCAATACGCCACGGTTAGCGGCAGCGGGAGTTTTCAGGCGGCGGCCGACGGCGGGTTGGCGTTTGCCGGCGCCAGTGTGACAGGCGCGAATATCTCGGGTACGAGTGGTAGCAGCTTCAGCTTCAGCAGTTCCACGCTGACGAATTCGAACGTTGCTGGTGTGAGCGGCAGCAGTTACGCGTTCAACAATTCCACGCTAGACGGTGTGCATATTGGCTCCGGCACTGGCAGCTTCAGCGGCGGCACGCTGAAGGACGTGACCATCGACAACGGTGCCAACCTCGCCTTCGGTGGGAGCTC
>SSTA01000207.1 GCA_009469685.1 Azonexaceae bacterium
ACCTTTCACACCTTGTTCTGGCCGGCCATGCTCAAGTTCAGCGGCCGCAAGGTGCCCGACAACGTGTTCGTGCACGGCTTTCTCACCGTCAACAACGGCGAGAAGATGAGCAAGAGCCGTGGCACCGGGCTGGACCCGCTCAAGTACCTGGAGCTGGGCATGAACCCCGAGTGGCTGCGCTACTACCTGGCGGCCAAGCTGTCGGGGCGCAACGAAGACATCGACTTCAACGCCGACGACTTCATGGCCCGCGTCAACAGCGACCTGGTGGGCAAGTACATCAACATCGCCAGCCGCGCCGCCGGGTTCGTCGCCAAGCACTTCGACGGCAAGCTGCTCGACGAGCATTTCGAGGATCGCCTGCGCATCGCGCTGCCCGACCTGCAACTGGCCGCCGACGAAATCGCCGGTTACTACGAAAGCCGCGACTATTCACGCGCCATCCGCCGGATCATGGCGCTGGCTGACCAGGTCAATCAGTACGTGGACTTCCACCAGCCGTGGAAGCTGGCCAAGCACGGCGGCAAGGAACGCGAACTGCATGCGGTATGCACCATGCTGATCAACGCCTTCCGCCTGATCACGCTGTATCTCAAGCCGGTGCTGCCCAGGCTGGCCAAGCGCGCCGAGGAATTCCTCAATGTCGCGCCGCTGCGCTGGCAGGACGCCGGGCATCTGCTGCCGCCCTCGCACCTGATCAATGCCTACGAGCACCTGATGCAGCGCATCGATCCCAAGCAGGTCGAGGCCCTGGTCGCCGCCAACCGCGAAAGCCTGGCGCCAGCGGCGCCGGCGGCAACGGGCGCCGTCCAGCCAGCACTGGCTTCCGGGGCGGATTCGCCGCAGCGCCACGCCCAGCACCAGCAGCAGCCGGAGACGCCGGCCCTGCTCGCCGGCCGCTTCGCGCCGGTGATCTCGATCGACGACTTCGCCCGCATCGACCTGCGCGTGGCGCGCATCGCCGACGCCCGCCACGTCGAAGGCGCGGAAAAGCTGATCCAGCTCACGCTGGACCTCGGGGAAGGCGAGACGCGCAACGTCTTCGCCGGCATCAAGTCGGCCTACGATCCGGCGACGCTGGTCGGCCGGCTGACGGTGATGGTGGCCAACCTGGCCCCGCGCAAGATGAAGTTCGGCCTCTCGGAAGGCATGGTGCTCGCCGCCTCCGATGACGGCGGCAAGACGCCGGGATTGTTCCTGCTCTCGCCCGATTCCGGCGCGCGGCCGGGGATGCGGGTGAAGTGAGTACCTTCCCCCCGGCCCCCTTCCCGAGGAAGGGGGTGACCGTGGTTCGCGGGCCGCGCCCGCTCCGGTGTGTGGCTGTCGCGCCTTGGGGCGGCCCGATGCCCACGACAATCCCCCCGGCCCCCTTTCCGGGAAAGGGGGTGACTTCGGTTCGCGGGCTTTGCCCGCTCCGCATTTTGGCTGCCGCGCCTTGGGGCGGCCCGGCGGCGGGTACCACCCATCCCCCGGCCCCTTCCCCGCGGGAAGGGGTGACGTTGGTTCGCGGGCTTTGCCCGCTCCAAGTCTTGGCTGCCGCGCCTTGGGGCGGCCCGGCGGCGCGGCGGGGGCCTGCGTTCGCGGCGCGAGGCAGGCGCGGAGCATGAACGAATCCCGCCGCCTGATCATCACCGGCCTGGTGCAGGGGGTCGGCTTCCGCTATTCGATGGCGCGCGAGGCGGCTCATCTGGGCGTCGCCGGCTGGGTGCGCAACCGTCATGATGGCAGCGTGGAGGCGAATATCTGCGGCAACGCCGAGGGGGTCGCGGCGATGATTGCCTGGGCGCGGCAGGGGCCGCCGGGCGCCAGCGTGGACCACGTCGCGGTGGAAATCGGCGAACCGGCTTTCGGCGGCTTCGAACAGAGGCCGAGCGTTTAGCGCGGCTGAAACCACTGGTCGATGTCCAAGCTGCCCCGCGACATCCTGCTCGGCTTCCTGCTGGTCTGCGCGCTCGCGCTGACGGCGATGTCGTTGCGCTGGCTGCGTCCGGCGGACCAGGCGGCCTACGACCTCCAGATGCGGCTGCTGCGCGCCCACGAGGCCCGGCCGCTGCCGCGCGACGTGGTGGTGATTGGCGTCGACGAAATCTCATTCGAGGCGATCGCCGAGCCCTATGCCCTGTGGCATCGCCAGTTCGGCGCGCTGCTGATGGGGCTCGCGGCGGCGAAGCCGGCCGTCGTCGGCCTTGCCGTGCCTTTGCCGGTCCGCTCCTATGAATTCCTGGTCAAGGGCATCGATGCTCCGCTGCTCGAGGGCTTGCGCACCCTGGATAACGCCACGTCCCTGGTGATCGGCCAGCCACCCGGCCTGGGCCAGCGCCTGCGCCCGCTGGCGGCCGAGATCGCCGCCGCCGCGCCCAAGGCGAAGCTCGCCTCGCTGGCGATCTGCGAGGATACCGACGGCGTGGTCCGCCGCATCCACCAGCGGCGCTGCCGCAGCGAGGATGAACGCCCGCCGCTGGCCCACCAGATGGCC
>SSTA01000208.1 GCA_009469685.1 Azonexaceae bacterium
CTATCCGTCACTACTCATGCGACCTAACGACTGCGATTATCTAAGATTAGAAACATTTAGCCATCATAGCAGAGCAAGTTCCGACCCCTTGCAATTAGCCTTTCTCTGTTCCCGAAGTCTGCCAACGGGCATTGACCACGGGGACTTGAACGCACTCTACCCCAACGCATTCTGCACCCGCAGCCCATCTGCCAAGGCCTGCACATCGTGCGTGCGGATGTAGTCCGCTCCATTGGCGAATGCAAATAGCTCCGCAGCCAGCGTAGCCGCAGCCCGCTCCGCCACCGGGCGACCGCCCACCAACGCACCCAGAAAGCTCTTGCGCGATACCGATACGTACAGCGGCAACCCGTAGCGCTCCCGCAATTGGGGCAGACGCCGCAGCAGCAGCACCGAGGCCTGCGGATTAGCCCCCAGAAAAAATCCCATGCCCGGATCAAGGATCAGGCGCTCGCGCGCGATACCCGCGCCCGTAAGAGCCGCAATCCGGCGATCAAAGAAATCGATGACACTCTGCCAGACTTGCTCCGGCTCCACATCGCGGCGGTCGGCCACCAGTGCCCCGGCCAGCGAGTGCATAACTACCAGCTGGCAGTGCGCGCGCGCCAACTCAGGCCACAGCGCCGGCTCACCGAAACCGCGGATGTCATTGAGCATCGCCAGCTGCTGCCCCAGCGCCCAGCGGATCACCTGCGGCTCTGTGGCATCTACGCTGATGCGGCTGTGCTCGAGCGCCGCTACGACGGGCGCCAGCCGTGCGATCTGCTCGGTGGCACTGACGGGCGCGGCATCGGGGTTACTGCTGGCCGGGCCCAGGTCCACATAGTGGGCGCCCTGCCCCAGCAGCTCGCGGGCGTGCTGCAGCGCGCGCTGCGGGTCGAGGTAGTGCCCCCCGTCCGAGAAGGAGTCCGTGGTCAGATTGACGATGCCGATGATCGCGGTCACAGGCTCAGTATGCCAGATTGGATATCGGGCGTGTAGCGTAGGGGCAAGGCATGCCTTGCCCCTACGCTACACTCACGCACGCATGGCAACGAGATTGGTTTGGTGAAATAATCAGGGCTTACGGGGCGTCGTTCCATGCACAAACAAATATCCGTCCTCCTGCTCTGCCTGCTCCCACTGGCATCCTGCACCGAAACGCGCGTGCCCAATCCCGCACCCGTATTGACCCCCGGCGACGGAGGCAAATTCGGGCACTGGACCATGGATTCGGCTCTGGGCCCGGTCTTTAACTACACCCGGCCTGAGGGTGTGACCTACACCACCAGCTACGGTACCTCCGACCTGCACATGCACCTGATCGGCAACCAGAGCCTGAATGCCTTTGTCCGTCCAGAGGGCGGCGCCGACATCATCATCCGCGACCCGGGCCTGCTGTGGCTGACCCGCGACCCCATCCGCCAGGCCCATCTGGCGGACGGCGCTGCGGTCGTACTGCCCGATGGCCAGCGCATTGCCATACCCTCCGCAGGGGTGGGTGCCACCTACACCACTGAGGCTGAGTTTGGGCTTGGATTTGTGCGCTTCGCACCTACGCAGGTCCGCAGTGGCTCCGTCGAGCTCGAGATCACACGCACCCTGCACGCACCCGACTCGGATGAGCAGGCACTGGTCGCCACCACCACTCTGCGCAATATGTCGGATGCCAGTGTGACTGTGGAGTTTGAGGAGCGCTGGAGCGCTGCGATGATTCCGATGCTCTATGGCCTGACCAACGAATCAGCCTTCGATGACCGCGCCGAGTTCCGCGATGCGACAGATTTTGCCCGAACTGTGGATGCAACTAGCCAGCAGATCGTACCCGCAGTTGCGCGCGCCCCGCGCACGGCACCCGCCGACCTGGGCTATTACCCACCCCTGATACTGGCAGCCCTCACGACCGGTGGCACACCCGTCGAGACCGCCGGGGACGTGCACTTGCCTACTCCCATGACCCTGCGCTGGCAGCTCACCCTGCAGCCCGGTGCCAGCCAGACAGTTGCCGCCAGCTTCGGCACCACGATCCCTACTGCGCCGGGTGAGCCGGAACAGGCTGCGGCGGCTCTGTACGCCGAGGGCCTGCACCTGCATGGCGCGCAGATTCCGGACTGGCTCAGCCGCGAGCTGCAGTGGCATGCCGGACAGATCCGTCAATCGACGATGTACGATGGCGCCACCGGAAATCAAGTCATCGGCCAGGGCTCGGCCTACCTGTACCTGCATGGACTGGACGGTGCCCAGCGCGACTATATTCACTTCGTGGTGGCGCTGGCGCTGGTGGATCCGGAGTTGGCCAGGGATCTGCTGCGCTACAGCCTGCAGATGGTGGATACCAGCGGCCACCGCTACTACGCCGTCTCCGGCTACGGCATCTACGACGATGCCGTGATCCACACCGAGTCCACCGACCTGGACCTATTTATCCTGCTGGGTGTGAGCTACTACGTATTGGCCACGCGTGATTTTGACTTTCTGGACGAGGCGGTGGCCGTGGACATCGGGCCGCTGCAGAGCGGTACACGCACGGTGCTGGAGCACCTGCGCGTGGCGCTGCGGCACGTGGCGGAGACTACGGGCTTCGGTCCCCATGGGCTGCTGCGGGTGGGTACGGGCGACTGGTCGGACGGTGTAATTTTTCACAGCCAGGATCAGGAAACCGCCCTCAGCTCAGGTGAGAGTGTCTACAATACGGCGATGGGCGCCTATGTGCTGCCCATGGCCGCCGAGGCCGTGGCGGCCGCCGACGCCACCCTGAGTGCTCATATGAGCGCGTGGGCTGTGACTCTGGCGACGGCTACGCAGTCCGCGTGGGACGCGCAGGCCGGCTGGTACCTGCGCGGCTACGGCGGGCCGGATGACCCGCTGGGCGGCACAGATCGCATCTTCCTGGAGCATCAGCCCTGGGCATTGCTGGCCGAGCTGGGCAGTGTGGAGCAGCGCCGCGAACTGATCGACAATATCTGGACCACGCTGGACGAGCCCAGCCCGATCGGTCCACTGCAGATGTACCCACCCACCGAGGAGGCCGCCGCGGTGCTCACGCCCGGCTGGGACGTAAATGGTGGCATCTGGCCGGCGGTGCATATGTGGACTGTGCCGGCCTACGCCACACTGGACCCGGATAAAGCATGGCAGTCCATGCTGCGTGGCACCTACGCAGCGCACGCCCGCGCCTACCCGGACATCTGGTACGGCATCTGGAGTGGCCCGGACAGCTACAACGCGCACTATGCCACCCGCCCAGGTCAGACCTTCGAGCACATTGCCACGGCGATGATTGATTTCCCGATGGCCAACATGAACTCGGACGCGGCACCGCTGTATATGGCTACTACGATGGCGGGCATCCAGCCCACGGCCTCGGGCATTACAGTCGATCCCAAACTGCCCGGAGAGGATTTCAGCTACCGCACACGCTGGATCTCGGTGGCCTATGCGCCCGATCAGATCACGCTGGACTACAGTCAGCGACGCCGCGCTGGCGCTGATCGCCGAAGCCGGCTTCGACCCGGTGTTCGGCGCGCGGCCCTTGAAGCGCGCGATTCAGGAGCGCATCGAGAATCCGCTTTCGCGGCTAATTCTTGACGGCACGCTGGGCGCCAAGGATCGTGTGAAGGTCGAAGCGACGAAGGGGCAGATCAGCTTTGTGAAGGTCTGAGCGCCTGCTGCGTTCGCCGCCCGCAAACGGCGAATCCGGCGGAATGGATCTCGTGCCATTCCCGGCGCCGTGTTGCCAGCGCCGACTTTCGGACAGCATCGCAGGCACCCGAAGGCGGCCGGACATGGTGGCTTGCTTCGATAGCTGTATGCGCATACAGTTTCCCATCCCGATCCCCCGATCAGGATGCGCATGCCCACCCAAGCCGCAAAGCCCTGCCAAGAGGCGACCGTCTATCAACGCCGGCGCCCGGAACGAACGCTGCTCTACCGGCTCGTGCAAACGCATCTCGCCACCTGGCTGGCGCTGCAGGACGACGCTGCGGGCCGCACTGTCCCGGCGCTGAGCGAACGCGAATTCCGCCGCTACCTCGACTGCGGCATCCTCGCCCACGGCTTTGCCCGTGCCCGCTGCGCCGACTGCGGTCACGATTTCATCGTCGCCTACTCCTGCAAGGGTCGTGGCGTCTGCCCCTCTTGCACCACCCGGCGCATGGTCGAAACCGCCGCCCATCTGGTCGATCACGTCTTCCCCGCCCTGCCGGTGCGGCAGTGGGTGCTCTCGCTGCCGAAACGGCTGCGCTACCACCTCGACGACGCCAAACTGCAGAACGCCGTGCGGTAATCCCCCCACAGGTTAAGTGACGGCGAAAGTAGAATTTTCTCGTGAGAGGGAGTTCTGCATGAAGAAATCGAAATTCAGTGACAGCCAGATCATGGAAGCGCTCAAACGCGTTGAGGCTGGGCTGTCGGTGCCGGAGTTGTGTCGGGAGCTGGGGATCAGTTCGGCGACGTTCTACAAGTGGCGTGCCAAGTACGGCGGCATGGATGCGCCGATGATCTCGCGGATGAAGGAACTGGAGCTGGAGAACGCCCGGCTCAAGAAGATGTACGCCGAGGAACGTCTCAAAGCCGAGATTCTCAAGGAGGCTATGGCAAAAAAGTGGTGAGGCCATCGCGCCGCCGCGAGATGGCCAAACAAGTCGTTACCGACAGAAAAGTGCCGATCCGAACCGCCTGCGCCATATTCTCGATCAGCGAGACCTGCTACCGGTACGAAGCGAAGCAGGACGCCGAGAATGCACTAATTGAGGATTGGTTGGTCCGGCTGACCACGAACCAGCGCAACTGGGGGTTCGGCTTGTGCTACCTGTACCTGCGCAACGTCAAGGGATTTCGCTGGAACCATAAGCGGGTGTATCGGATTTATCGGGAGTTGGAACTGAACCTGCGGATCAAACCCAAAAAGCGTCTTCAGAGGGAGAAGCCTGAACCGCTCGCGGTACCCTTCGCCATCAATCAGGTCTGGTCGATGGATTTCATGCATGATCAGTTGGAGGATGGTCGGAACTTCCGGCTATTCAATGTCATCGACGACTTCAACCGGGAAGCCTTGGGCATGGAGATCGATTTCTCGTTGCCCTCCGCTCGCATCATCCGGGCGCTGGACCAGATCATTGAGTGGCGCGGTAAGCCCGGTGCCCTGCGCTGTGACAATGGTCCGGAAAACATCAGCGGCCTGATCCAGGCCTGGGCCGACAGGCAGGGTATCCGGATCGATTACATTCAGCCCGGCAAGCCACAACAGAATGCCTACGTTGAACGTTTCAATCGCACGGTACGTTACGAGTGGCTGTCGCAATACCTGTGGTCAGGCCTCGACGAAGTCCGGTTGGCAGCGACCCGCTGGATGTACAACTACAATCATCACCGCCCACACATGGCCTTGGGCGGCTTCACCCCGAAACAGCGGCTGGCCATGGCCGCTTAACTCTACTTGCGGCGTCGCCTAAAAATGGGGGGATTACCGTGCTGCACAGCTTTCTGCGCGCCATCGAGCAGGGCTTGCGGCAAAGCCTGCCGGCGGGCGACGGCACGGCACGCATCGGCGCGGTCGTCTTCATCCACCGCTTCGGCGCGCTGATGAACGCTCACCTTCACTTCCATGTCATCGTGATCGATGGGATGTTTTGGGGGAAGGAGGCC
>SSTA01000028.1 GCA_009469685.1 Azonexaceae bacterium
CCCACCAGAATCACCACCAGCCCCGGACGCTGGCCCCGCGCCGTCAGGGCCTCGACCCGCGCCTTGAAGCTCTGGCGCAGTTCCTGGGCCAAGGCGTTGCCATCGATGATATGTGCCGTCATGCGCAAACTCTGCCAAAAAGAAAAGGGGAAAGGCGCCGGCCTTTCCCTTTGAATTGCCTGAATTTTACCAGAATCAGGCGCTTTCTTCGCCGGCTGCCCCGGCGTTCCGGGCAAATCGTGCCATTTCCGCCAGCAACTCGGCAACCCGCACCGGCTTGGCGACGTAGCCGTCCATGCCGGCGTCCAGGCAGCGCAGGCGATCTTCGTCCATGGCATTGGCCGTCATGGCGATGATGGGTATGCGATGCTTGCCCCCTTCCCGGCTGCGAATCTGGCGAGTCGCTTCGAGGCCGTCCATCACCGGCATCATCATGTCCATGAGAATCTGATCGAACTGCCCTTCGCTCCAGAGCCGGACAGCCTCGTCGCCGTTACCGGCGACGGTGACCCGGCAGCCTCGCTGTTCAAGAAGCTTGATCGCAAGTTTTTGATTGATGGGATTGTCTTCGGCAAGCAAGATGCGCAGCCCGGGCGGCAGATCCACCGACGGCGGCCGGTGCGATTCTCCCCCCATGGCCTCGCCGGAGAACCGGGTCCGCGCGGTGAAGCAGAATTCCGAACCCACCCCCGGTTCGCTGCTGACCCAGATTTCGCCCCCCCACAGTTCGACCAGCCGACGGCAGATCGAGAGTCCCAGGCCGGTCCCGCCGAAACGCCGGGTGATGCTGCCATCGGCCTGGGAGAAGGCGTTGAAGATCGCGTCCCACTTTTCCCGCGGAATCCCGATCCCGGTATCCCGGACCCGGAAGAGCAGCTCCCCCTCCTCACCCGGAAAAGAGCCGCGAACCTGTGCCTCCACCGTGATGACGCCGTGCTCGGTGAATTTCACCGCGTTGCCCACCAGATTGAGGATGACCTGCCGCAGGCGTATCGGGTCGAGATTCACCGTGCGCGGCAGGTCGGCGCCCAGCAGCAGATCGAGCTTGAGTTTTTTCTCGGCCACACGGCCGTCGAGGATGCGGCAGGTGGCCCGCAGCATGGGCTCCAACTCGAAGGGTTCAGGCCGTATGGTCATCTGTCCCGCTTCTATCTTGGAGAAATCGAGAATCTCGTTGATGACGTCGAGGAGGTGCAGCGACGAATGTTTGATGGTCACCAGGTTGTCCCGCTGCTCGGCCGGAAGGCGGGTTTCCAGCATCAGGTCGGTCATCCCGAGTATGCCGTTCAGGGGAGTGCGAATCTCATGGCTCATATTGGCCAGGAACTCGCCCTTGACGGCGTTGGCGCTCTCGGCCGCAGCACGGGCCGCGGCAAGATCGGCCATCAGGGACTCGATGCGGTCCGCCATGCGGTTGAAGGCCTGCGCCGTGGCGGCAATTTCGGCGGCCCCTTCGATCCTTGCCCGGTCGGACATCGCCCCGCGACCAAATTGCTCCACCACCTGAGCGAGGCGCTCGAGAGGCCGCAGATTGCGGCGCAGCACCAGCGTCAGGAGCGGCAGGAAGAAAAGCAGGGAGAGTAAGCCTCCCAGGAGGGCGAGTCGCGCGGCGCCGAGCAATTCATCGAGGGCCGCCGCGACCGAAGGGTGGATCAACAGGCGTCCATAGGCGACGCCGCCGACGGAGACATCGACCACGATGGGCGGAGACTCCCCGAACAGGGAAAGCAGGACCGGACTGGGCGTCGTCCCCCCACTGGTATCGCGGATGTCGAGGATCACCGCTCCGGTTTCCGGATGGGTCAGGAGCAGGCGATCGATAGCCCGGTGGTCGACGACTCTGGCCATGGTCTGACGCGCCGTTTCAAGATCCCCGACGACCAGGGTCTGCTCCAGGATGGGGAGCAACGCAATGCCCACCGAACTGGCCGAATCGTTCGCTGCCGACCGTGCCCGTTCCGCCAGCGCCCAGGTCTGAACGGCGACGCCCACCAGGGCGATCAAGACCAGTCCTCCGCCGACCAGCAGGAGGATGTGCCGTACGAGGCCCGGCGTCTTGACGGACGTGGAGGCAGGATTCATGCGATCCCTCGGGTCAGCGGCCGGGACTAGTTGTTGATCGCCCGATAAGCCCGGCGAACGCTCTCATAGTCCTTTTCTCCGCTGGCCGAAAATCCGGGAAACTGGTTGGCCTCGAGAATGGCGGCCGCCTTGGGGTCCTTGGCCATGCCGACCAGGGCCTGGCGTACGCGCTCCACCTGCTCGGCGGGCAAGCGGGGATGGGCCAGGACCGCGAGATCGGGATAGGGCTGCGACGTGTAGATTTCGCGATAGCGCAAGCCGGTGCGCGCGGCATACTGGGTGAGAAAGCGGGAATTGACTGCCGCCGCCTCCACCTGACCGGACGCGAGTTGGGCCAGCGCACCCTCCTGATTGCCGGCCAGCACTTCTTTTTCGACCACGCCCGCCTTTCTCAGGGCAGCCTTGGGAACCGCGTAGGCGACGAAGGCGTTCTGGGAAGGATAGGCAATGCGCATCCCCTGCAGATCCTTGAGCTGCTTGATCGGACTGGCTGCAGTGACCGCCACCACGCCGAAGATCGGCCCAGTTCCCCAGGTTGCGATGACTTTGTAGGTTCCGTCGTATTCGGGGCGGAAATTATGATTGGTGAAGGCCAGGTCGAATTCGCCTCGCGCCATCATCGCATTGGTGGCTTGAACGTTGGGCCCCATACGCAGTTGGAAACGATAGCCGGTCACCTGGGAGAGATAGGCAAAGATGGGATTCCAGCGTTCGGCGGTCATTTGCGGACTCTGCTGATTCAGAATCCCGAAAACCAGAACCGGCTCGTCGGACCGGACCGGGCCGCTCAGGACCAACAGCATCACCAGCAACCACCCCACTCTCATTTTGCACATACCTACTCCCGACGGATGATGATTCGGGCTTATTCTAGCCCGGCTCAGGGCACTCGACCCAGTACGGCGCCTGGCGCGAAAAACGCCCGGTGGGATCGGCCCTCGGTGTTTACAAGCCTGGTTCCAGTCCCTATAATGCGCGCTCTTTCACGGCAACGGGGGTATAGCTCAGCTGGGAGAGCGCTTGCATGGCATGCAAGAGGTCAGCGGTTCGATCCCGCTTACCTCCACCAAGCGACCGTGAAAGAAAGGCAGTAGCGTCCGGGTCCCCATCGTCTAGAGGCCTAGGACACCGCCCTTTCACGGCGGTAACCGGGGTTCGAATCCCCGTGGGGACGCCAAGGTTTACTGGAGTGGTAGTTCAGTTGGTTAGAATACCGGCCTGTCACGCCGGGGGTCGCGGGTTCGAGTCCCGTCCACTCCGCCAACTCATGCAAAGGGCCGATGGATTTCCATCGGCCCTTTTGCTTTTCCTCCCGCCGCCCGCCCCCTGAATTTCCCGAGCCCAGGGCGGGCCGGGGTCCGGGTCTCCCCACGAGCCAATTTCCCAAATTTAGGAAAGCAACAACCGTACCCAGAACCCGCGAAAACCAAGTATGCCCCCAAGCGGCGCGAAGCAAGTTTTCCTGCCCGCTATCAAGAATCCGGCGGTTCGATCCGGTATAATTTCCCTTTTCGTCGACCCCGTTCCGTGCCAGGAGGACTCCTCATGCCGCTGCGTAACGTTCTGTCGCGGATGTTTCCGCAATCCCCGTTCCTCGTCGCCCTCCTGGCACTGGCCGTCCTCGCCGGCCCCGCCCACGGCCAATCGTCTGAAACCGGATTTTCCGTCCTGGCGTTGTTTTCGCCCCAGGAGGCGGCCTCTGCCTCGCTCCCGCAGGCAGCCCTCGTCACCCACGAGATTCCGGTCATTGCGCCCATCCCCGAGGCCATCGACCTGACGGTACAGACCGACGATCTCTGGCTGCGCATCCGCAACGGTTTTTCCATGCCCAACCTCGCCGATGAGGTGGTGCTCGATCACCAGCAGTGGTACATGAATCGCCCCGACCTGCTCAGGCGCATGGTCGAACGCAGCCGGCGCTACCTGCACCATATCGTCGAGGAAATCGAGAAGCGCGGCATGCCCACCGAACTCGCGCTCCTGCCCATGGTCGAGAGTTCCTTCAATCCGATGGCCTACTCCCGTGCCCACGCCTCGGGACTCTGGCAGTTCATCCCCGCCACCGGCAAGCGCTACAACCTGGCTCAGGACTGGTGGCAGGACCAGCGCCGCGACATCGTCGCCTCAACCGCTGCAGCCCTCGACTACCTGCAGGCGATTTACGAGATGAACGGCGATTGGCACCTCGCCCTGGCGTCGTACAACTGGGGCGAGAACGCGGTCAAACGGGCGGTGGAAAAGAATCAGGCCCGGGGGCTTCCCACGGACTTTTCCAGCCTGACCATGCCGGCCGAGACGCGCAATTACGTACCCAAACTCCAGGCACTCAAGAACATCTTCAACAATCCCCGTCTGATGGCCCAACTCGGCCTCCCGGCCCTGCTCAATCAACCTTATTTCGCAGCGGTTGCCCCGGGAAAGCCCATGGACATCAAGACGGCCGCCCGCCTGGCAGAAATGCCGGTCGCCGAATTCCTGGCCCTCAACCCCGCCCATAACCGCCCGGTCATCACACCGGACAGTCCGGTCATCATTCCCGCCGACAAGGTGGACACGTTCCAGGCCAATTTGGAAAACCACGCCGCGCCCTTGAGCCGCTGGCAGGCCTATACGCTGAAACCTGGCGAGCGACTGGAACGGCTGGCGCCCCGCTTCGGGATTTCACTCGGAGAACTCAAGGAAGCCAACGGCCTCAGCGGGCGCATGCGTCTCGGCGCCGGCTCCCTGGTTCTCGTTCCGGCAGGCAGAGATGGCGTCGATCTCGACGATCTGGCGCCTCAGGCCCGCTTGCCGCGCATCGAAGCCGACCCGCCACCGCAGCGGGAAGTCAGTCGCGGCAAGACCCGCGGCGAAGTTCGCGCTGCAGTGGCTAAGGGTTCCGGCAGTCGAACGCTGCGGGTTGCCGCAGTTGGGGCGACGAAGAAGACTGCAGGCCCGACCTCCCGGGGCAAGGCGAGTGTCGCCCGCAGCGGACCGGTGAAGCCTCCCGCAGTCAAATCGGCTGCCGGCAAATCCTCCCAGCTTCCCGCCAAAGTCGCCCGTTCGGGCAACGGCCGCCGGGGCTGACTTTTCCCCTCGTAGCGCTGTCCGCTTCACCCCTGCGGGTAGAGATGACAGACGACCCGGTGATTCTGTCCCAGAACGGTGGCATCGGGATAGCGTTGACGACAGATGTCGGTCGCCTCGGGGCAGCGGGGATGAAAGTGGCAACCCGCAGGCGGATGGGCCGGCGATGGCGCTTCCCCCGGGAGCCGGATCCGTTCCGGTGCCGCTTCCGGACGAGGAACGGGCACTGCCGACAAGAGGGCACGGGTGTAGGGATGGCGCGGGTTGGCCAGCACTTCGGTCGCGCTGCCCGCCTCGACGATGCGCCCCAGGTACATCACCGCCACCTCGTGGGCCAGGTACTCGACCACGGCAAAATTGTGGGTGATGAAGAGATAGGCCACCCCCAGAGACTCCTGGAGATTCTTGAGCAGATTGAGGATCTGGGCCTGGACCGAAACGTCGAGCGCCGAAGTCGGTTCGTCGCAAATGAGGATTTCCGGTTGTACCGCGAGCGCCCGAGCGATGGCGATACGCTGCCGCTGACCCCCGGAAAACTCATGGGGATAGCGCCCAGCAGCGTCCGCTGGCAACCCGACCTGAGCTAGGAGAGCCGCTATTGCCCCCCGGGAGTCGCCCTCCACATTGACCTTGAGGGCGGCAATGCCCTCGGCAATGATTTCGCCCACCCGCAGCCTGGGATTGAGCGAAGCGAAGGGATCCTGAAAGACCATTTGCAGATGCCGGCGCGCCCCCCGCAGGCGCCGTGCCAGCATCCCTACCAGCTCCGACGCCCCCAGACGCACACTACCGCCGCTGGGCGCGACGAGCTGCAGGATGGCCTTGCCCACCGTGGTCTTGCCACAGCCCGACTCTCCCACCAGGGCCAGGGTGCGTCCCGGCGTGAGCGCCAGGGAAACTCCGTCCACCGCCCGCACGTGACCGACGGTGCGTTGCAGGATGCCCCGCCGGATGGGGAAATGGACCTTGAGTTCCTTGACCTCCAGGACGTGGCGTTCCGGGGACTGCAACTCGCCTCGGCGGACCTCGTATCCACCAAGCTCTTCCCCTTCATTGACGCCATCCCAGTGGCAGCGCACCCGATGCCCAGGCACCGTCTCCCGCCAGGGCGGCGAAACGGTCCGGCAAACTTCCATGACATGGGGGCAGCGCTCGGCGAATCGGCAACCGCTCGGCATGGCAGCCAGCGACGGCACCTGGCCGGGGATGGTGAGCAGCGGCCTCCCCCGCCGGGCCACGTCGGGCAGGGCGGCGAAAAGCGCCTGGGTGTAGGGATGCCTCGGTGCTGCGAAAAAGGCATCGCGGCCGGCCTCCTCGACCAGTTCTCCGGCGTACATGACCCCCACCCGCCGGGCCATGCGGGCGACCACCCCGAGATCGTGGGTGATGAGCAGGAGCCCCATACCCCGGGCATCCTGGAGCGACGCGAGGAGGTCGAGGATCTGGGCCTGGACGGTGACGTCCAGCGCGGTGGTCGGCTCGTCGGCGATGAGAAACTCGGGCTCGCCGGCGAGCGCAATCGCGATCATCACCCGCTGCTTCATTCCGCCGGACAACTGGAAAGGGAATTCCCCCAGGCGGCGCTCGGGATCGGCAATGCCGACCTGACGCAGCAGATCGACCATGGGCGACAGCGCTGCGGGTCCGGCGAGACCGCGGTGGCGAGCCAGTACTTCGCCGATCTGGCTGCCGACGGTGAGTACCGGATTGAGGCTGGTGGCCGGCTCCTGGAAGATCATCGCCATGCGCCCGCCCCGCACACGCCGCATGGCGGCCTCTGGCAGCGCCAGCAATTCCTCGCCGGCCAGCCGCACGCTGCCGCCGACGATGCGCCCTGCGGCGGGGAGCAACCGCAGTATGCCCTGGGCGGTCACTGACTTGCCGCAGCCCGATTCCCCCAGGAGCGCGAACGTTTCTCCCGGTCCGACGGCAAAGGACACGCCGTCCACCGCCATCAGCGTGCGGCCGCCGGCGGCGAAGCCCAGGCGCAGGTCGCGGACCTCCAGCAGAGCCGCGCTCATGCCGCCCTCGGATCGAAAGCGTCGCGCACCGCGTCGGCGAACAGGTTGGCGGCCAGGACCAAGGTGAACATGGCGATGAAGGCGGCCGCCAGGGACCACCATACCGCCGGCTCGCGACCCAGTTCCATGCGGGCATTGTTGATCATCGTGCCGAAGCTGATCATGGTGGGATCGACCCCGATGCCGACGTAGGAAAGAACGGCCTCCGCCAGGACCAGGCCGGAAAAATCCATGACCAGGGCGATGATCACGATGTGCATGAGGTTGGGCAGGATATGGCGGCCGATGATGCGGGAACTGGTGACGCCGAAGGCCTGGGCGGCCTGGATGTACTCCAGCTCCCGCAGCTTGAGGGTCTCGCCGCGAAGCAGTCGGCATAGGCCCGTCCAGCTGGTCATGCCGAGGATGAAGCACAGTGCAAGAAGCCGCAGGTCGGCCCGTTCCGCCGCGGTGGAGAACCACTGGGGATGGGTGTCGATAATGACCTGCATCATGAGCACCGCGGCGGCGATGAGCAGTACCCCAGGAATTGAATTGAGGACGGTGTAGACATACTGGATCAGGTCGTCGACCCAGCCGCGGAAATAACCTGCGACGATGCCCAGAACGATGGCCAGGGGCAGGGTCACCAGGGTGGTGACGAGGCCGATGATCAACCCGGTGCGCACGCTCTTCAGTACTTGGTAGAGCACGTCCTGACCCACCTTGTCGGTGCCAAAGACGTGGTAGTCCCCCGCCAGCGTCAGGAGCGGGACGCCAAGGACGGCCATGGCCGCGCCGGTCGCCAGCACGGCATTCCAGGCAAACCGGGTTTCTCCGCGCCAGATGCGTCCTGCCGCGGTGGCATGGGCGATCCCGAGCCTGCGCGCGACTCCGGCCGTCGCCAGGGCCGCCACCGCAAGCCAGCCCAGGAATCCGAGAAGGGCTCCCCGGAAGGCGGTGCGGGCGATATCGGCACCCCGATTCGCTTCCGCCTCGCCCAGATGGGCGCCGCCGTGCTTGAGCCGGGGGTACTCCCTCACCTGTCCGCGACCCGGCAGGTCTAGCGTCTCCTTGGCATAGAGGCGGGTGGCGAAGGGTTCCGAATAGGTCTTCTCCTGGCGGCTACGGAGCGGTGCCGCAAGGGCGTCGAAGAGCGAGAGGACCTCAACCGCATAGGCGGCCTGCTCGCCGGGCTTCCCTTCCAAGCGGGGACGGTAGTGGACAGAATCGAGCAGCCCGACTATGACAAAGGCCAACAATACCGTAGCCGCCGCCATCCCGACCGGGCTCGCCCCCACCCGGCGCCAGGCGGAAAGAAGAGGCGGGCTCCCGGCGACCAGCCGGATGAAGCCGCTGCCGGCCGCCACCAGTCCCCAGACCAGGATGTCGGACCACAGAAGGACCGGCTGGAATCCCATCATTCGAAACGTATCCGCGGATCCACCAGGGTGTAGGAAATGTCGGTCAGGATGAGGCCAACGATGTAGAGCACCGAACCAATGAAGACCATCGACCGGACGACGGCGAAATCCTGGGCGTTGATGGCATCGATGGTGTAGCTCCCCAGCCCGGGAATGCCGAAAAAGGACTCGGTGAGCAGCGAACCCATGAACAGAAGCGGAATCACCACCACCACGCCGGTGAGGATGGGGATGAGCGCGTTGCGCAGGATGTGGCGGAAGAACACCAGGGTCTCGGGCAAGCCCTTGGCGCGGGCGGTGCGCACATAGTCCTTGCTGACCTCCTCGAGAAAGATAGTGCGGTACCAGCGCGTAGACCCGCCGATGCCGGAAACCACCCCAATCACCACCGGCAGGATCAGAAACCGCCAGGCATCGAGACCTTCGCCGAATCCGGAGATGGGCACCAGGCGCCAGATCTTGCTGATCAGGTACTGCCCGCCGATGATGTAGAAGAGCCCGGAAATGGACATCATCGCCACGCAGAGCACCACACCCCACAGGTCGAAGGCGCTGGCCCGGAAGAAGGCGAGAATGAGGGCAAAACTCACCGTCACCAGGATGCCGAGAATGAAGGTGGGAACGGCAATGGCCAGCGACGGCCCCATGCGGATGCGGATTTCCCGGGCGATGTCGCGGCCGTCCTCGGCACGGCCGAATTCGCCGACGAACATGGCGGCCGATTTCTCGAAGAAGATGGTGTCGGTCACCGCCCCCAGCCCGGACGCGCCCTCGTTGTAGAAAAGCGGCTTGTCGTAACCCCGTTCGGTCTTCCACTTGGCGATCGCTTCCGGGGTCACCCGCTTGATGCCCAACTGCATGCGGGCCATGTCGTCCGGGGTATTGACGACGAAAAACAGGGCAAAGGTGACGAGATTCACCCCGATCAGAATGGGAATGGCGTAGAGGAGCCGGCGAACGATGTAGGCGAGCATCGTTGGCGATTATGCCATCCCGGAAGGCGATCCGGCGGCGGCGGCGCTCCCGCCCTTGACCGCGTCCGGTCGAAATCGGTAAGGTGCCGTCCAAGATTATCATCGGCCCCCACCTGAAGAGCCCTCCCGTGCACTCCATCAAGCTTGCCATGATCGTTCTTGGCTCCCTCGCCGTGGCGTTTGGCCTCTACACCCGCTTGCGCAATCGCGGCCTGCAGAACTGGCCTTCGGTCCGCGGCACCATCGTCCGCTCCGACCTGCAGACCACGGCGGACGGCAAGACCCGCCTGGCAGCCGCATTCCGCTACCAGATCGGCGATCGCGTCATCGATAGCCGACAAATCATCATCACTATCGAGGACACGCGCCCGGCGGTGGTCTATCGGGTCCTCCAGCGTCTGGCCACCGGCAGCCGCGTCAAGGTCTATTACGACCCCAAGGACCCCACCAACGCCACCGTTGATCACACGCCCATGGGCAACTGGCTGGAGGCCGTCCTGGCGGGGATCGCCCTGGTTGCCTACGCAGCTTTCGGGCTCTGACGCGCGGGCCAAAATTTCTGCGTTCGCGCGCATCATAGAGCCCGCTTCCGGGTCCCCGCTCCGCCCGAGACACCAGGGCTGGCTCGCCGCGGCCCGGCTGTCGGGAGTCGTCTCCCTCGCCCTCGCGTGCATCCCCGCGGCTGCCCTGCCCAGCTTTGCGGAGGTCCGCGGCCACCATGCCGAATCCGAAGCCTGGCTACTCGCTCGGGATGGCCGCGTCCTCCAGCGCTTGCGCCTGGACCCGGCGGTCCGCCGTTATCCCTGGACTCCCCTGGACGCGGTATCGCCCGCCTTGCTGCGGAGCCTGTTGCTTTCCGAGGATCGCCGCTTCTACGAACACTCCGGTATCGACTGGAATGCCGTCGCCGCCAGCGCCTGGGGCAATCTCTGGAACTCCCGTACGCGCGGCGCCAGTACCTTGACCATGCAACTCGCCGGCCTGCTCGAGGACCACGGCCGCAGCGGCCGGCGCGACGTCCTCGACAAGGTCGGTCAGGCGGCCACGGCCCTGGAACTCGAGCGTCGTTGGAAGAAGGACCAGATCCTGGAGGCTTACCTCAACCTTGCCGCCTTCCGCGGCGAACTGGTCGGGGTCGCCGCCATGAGTTGGGGGCTCTTCGGCAAGGGACCCGATGGCCTCGACAGCCGGGAAGCCGCCCTGGCGGCGGCCCTCCTGCGCTCGCCCGGCGCCCGACCGGATGCCGTCGCCGACCGGGCCTGCGGCCTGCTGCGCTTGCAGCAGCGGGCGGACGCCGACTGCACCGGCCTCGACACCCTGGCCCGCCTGGCGTTCTCCGGTGCCCTCCGCGATGCGGCTCCGCCGCCCGGGAGCCCCGTAAACCTGGCCCCCCATCTGGCCCGGAAACTCCTGAATCGCCCCGGAGAGCGGCTCGCCACCACTCTGGACAGCGACCTGCAACGTTTTGCGGCTGCCGCCCTGGATCGCCATTTGCGGGAACTCGCCCGGCACAGTGTGGAGGACGGCGCTTTGCTGGCCATCGACAACCAGAGCGGCGCAATCCTGTCCTGGGTGGGCTCTTCCGGCGACCTTTCGAACGCCTCCCAGGTGGACGCCGCCGTCGCCCTGCGGCAGGCGGGATCGACCCTCAAGCCCTTTCTCTACGGCCTGGCCCTCGAACGGCGCCAGCTCACCGCCGCCAGCCTCATCGACGATTCCCCGGCGGCCCTGGCCACCGCCGGGGGACTCTACGTCCCGCAAAACTACTCGCCTGACTACCGCGGCTGGGTCAGTGCCCGCCTCGCTTTGGGACAATCGCTCAACGTTCCGGCGGTGCGTACCTTGGTACGGCTCGGAACCGAACCCTTCTTCGACCGTCTCCGCGGCCTCGGCTTCGCGAGCCTCAAGGAAGGCGGCGACTATTACGGTTACAGCCTCGCCCTCGGCTCCGCCGACGTGTCGCTCTTGATGCTAGCCAATGCCTACCGGAGCCTGGCCAACGGCGGTCGCTGGACGCCGCTGCGGGCAGTTCCCCGCGGCGAGCGCACGCCCTGCCGCGAAGGTGGATGCGCCGGCGTATTCGTCGGGCCACCGCGGCGAGCGTCGACGCCGGCAGCGGCGTTCGTCGTCGCCGACATCCTTGCCGACCGCTCGGCCCGGGCCGGTACCTTCGGCCTCGATTCCTGGCTCGCCACCCCCTACTGGAGCGCGGCCAAGACCGGCACCAGCAAGGATATGCGCGACAATTGGTGCGTCGGCTTCTCCCGTCGCTACACCGTCGCCGTCTGGGTTGGCAACGCGAGCGGCAATCCGATGCACGATGTTTCCGGGACCAGCGGCGCGGCGCCGGTGTGGCGGGAGGTCATGGACTGGCTACACCGCGGCGATGCGACCGGCGCTCGCCCCACCGCCGTCAGCCGCGCCCCGGAGCCTCCAGCGGGCCTCGTTCACCGCCCGATACGCTTCGACCCTCCCCGGGAACCCCCGCGCCAGGAATGGTTCCTTACCGGCACCGAAATGGTCGTCGTCCGCGAAGCGGGGGCGACCCGGCTCGCCCGCATCGCGTACCCCGGCGACGGGAGCGTTCTCGCACTCGATCCGGACATTCCTCCCGGTCGGCAGCGCGTTTCGCTGCAACTCTCCGGTCCCGCCGGGCAGGGATGGCGCTGGCAGGTCGACGCGGCAACGCCAATGCGCGCCGACCGCCCCGCGCTATGGCTACCCAGCCCCGGCTCCCACTCGATCAGGCTCGTCGACGCCACGGGACTGGAGCTCGACCAAGTCGTCGTTCAAGTCCGCGCCCTCCGCGGCAAACGGCGCTAAGGCAGCGAATCCGGAGCCCAGCCGATTTCCCCG
>SSTA01000209.1 GCA_009469685.1 Azonexaceae bacterium
CCCGCGAGGCCGCGTATAGTTTCCGGTCGCCTTTGCCCAGCACGACCCCGCCCCAATGGACGAAATCAAGATACGCGGCGCGCGAACGCACAACCTCAAGAACATTTCGCTCGACCTGCCGCGCAACAAGCTGACCGTGATCACCGGCCTGTCCGGTTCCGGCAAGAGTTCGCTCGCCTTCGACACGCTCTACGCCGAAGGCCAGCGCCGCTACGTCGAGTCGCTCTCGGCCTACGCCCGCCAGTTTCTGCAACTGATGGAAAAGCCGGACGTGGACCTGATCGAGGGCCTCTCGCCCGCGATCTCCATCGAACAGAAGGCGACCAGCCACAACCCGCGCTCCACGGTCGGCACGGTCACCGAAATCCATGACTACCTGCGCCTGCTCTACGCCCGCGCCGGCACGCCGCATTGCCCGGAGCACAACCAGCCGCTGGAGGCGCAAAGCGTGTCGCAGATGGTGGACCACGTGCTGGCATTGCCCGAGGACACCAAGCTGATGATCCTCGCCCCGGTGGTGGCCAACCGAAAGGGCGAGCAGCACGACCTGTTCGCCGAACTGCGCGCGCAGGGCTTCGTCCGCCTGCGCGTGGACGGCAAGGTCCATCACATCGATGCCCTGCCGAAGCTGGCGAAGAGCCAGAAGCACAGCGTCGACGTGGTAGTCGATCGGCTCAAGGTCCGCCAGGACATGCGCCAGCGCCTGGCGGAAAGCTTCGAAACGGCGCTGATGCATGCCGAAGGCCGCGCCCTGGCGGTGGAAATGGACTCGGGCACCGAGCACCTGTTCTCCAGCAAGTTCGCCTGCCCGGTGTGCTCCTATGCCTTGCAGGAGCTGGAACCGCGGCTGTTCTCCTTCAACAACCCGATGGGCGCCTGCCCCAAGTGCGACGGGCTCGGCCAGATCCAGTTCTTCGACCCGGCGCGGGTGGTCGCCTATCCGCACTTGTCATTGGCCGCCGGAGCGATCAAGGGCTGGGACAAGCGCAACCAGTTCTATTTCCAGATGTTGGATTCGCTCGCCGCGCACTACGGCTTCGATACTTCCAAGCCCTTCGACGCACTGGACGACACGGTGCGCAACGTGGTGCTCTACGGCTCCGGCCGCGAGCAGATCAAGTTCCGCTACCTGAATGAAAAAGGCACGCGCTTCGACCGCAGCCACAGCTTCGAGGGCATCGTCCCCAACCTCGAGCGCCGCTACCGGGAAACCGACAGCGTGATGGTCCGGGAGGAACTCGCCAAGTACCTCAACAACAAGCCCTGCCCGGAATGCGACGGTGCCCGGCTGCGCCGCGAGGCGCGCCACGTCTTCGTCGGCGGCCAGACGATTTCCACGATCAGCCACTACTCGCTGATCCACTGCCGCGACTTCTTCAACCTGCTGCAACTTTCCGGGCACAAGGCCCAGGTGGCGGAGAAGATCATCAAGGAGATCACCTCGCGGCTGTCTTTCCTGATCAACGTCGGGCTCGACTATCTGGCACTCGACCGCTCGGCGGAAACCCTTTCCGGCGGCGAGGCGCAGCGTATCCGCCTGGCATCGCAGATCGGCTCCGGTCTCACCGGCGTCATGTACGTGCTCGACGAACCGTCGATCGGCCTGCACCAGCGCGACAACACGCGGCTGCTGGAAACGCTGACCCACCTGCGCGACCTCGGCAACACGGTGATCGTGGTCGAGCACGACCAGGAGGCGATCGAATCGGCAGATCATGTCGTCGACATGGGCCCCGGCGCCGGTGAGCATGGCGGCCGCGTGGTGGCCGAAGGCACGCCGGCGCAGGTGGCGGCGAGTTCGGCCTCGCTGACCGGCGCCTACCTTTCCGGCCGGCGCACGATTCCCATGCCGGCCAAGCGCACGCCGGTCAATGCGCTGCGCGAACTGAAGATCGTCGATGCCAGCGGCAACAACCTGAAGCACGTCGACCTGGAGATCCCGGTCGGCCTGTTCACCTGCATCACCGGGGTTTCGGGCTCCGGAAAGTCCACGCTGATCAACGACACGCTCTACGCGGGCGCCGCCCGCCACCTCTACGGCTCCGCGGTGGAGCCGGCGGCGCATGGCGAAATCAAGGGCCTCGAATTCTTCGACAAGGTGATCAACGTCGACCAGTCGCCGATCGGCCGCACGCCGCGTTCCAATCCGGCCACTTATACCGGCCTGCTGACGCCGATCCGCGAGTTGTTCGCCGGCGTGCCCGCCGCGCGCGAGCGCGGCTACGGGCCGGGGCGCTTCAGTTTCAATGTCAAGGGCGGCCGCTGCGAAGCCTGCCAGGGCGACGGCATGATCAAGGTGGAGATGCATTTCCTGCCCGACATCTTCGTCCCCTGCGATGTCTGCCACGGCAAGCGCTACAACCGCGAGACGCTGGAGATCCGCTACAAGGGCAAGACCATTCACGAGGTGCTGCAGATGACAGTCGAGCAGGCGCGCGAGTTCTTCGACGCGGTGCCGGTCGTCGCCCGCAAGCTACAGACGCTGATGGACGTCGGCCTGTCCTACATCCAGCTCGGGCAAAGCGCGACCACGCTCTCCGGCGGCGAGGCCCAGCGCGTCAAACTCGCGCTCGAACTGTCCAAGCGCGACACCGGGCGGACGCTGTACATCCTCGACGAGCCGACCACCGGCCTGCACTTCGCCGACATCGAACTGCTGCTCAAGGTGCTGCACCGGCTGGCCGACCACGGCAACACCATTGTCGTCATCGAGCACAACCTCGATGTGATCAAGACCGCCGACTGGCTGGTCGACCTCGGCCCCGAAGGCGGCGCCGGCGGCGGCCGGATTTTGGTCAGCGGCACGCCTGAAACGGTGGCGCAACACACGGCGAGCCATACTGGGCGCTTCCTCAAACCGCTGCTGGAAAAAGCACGTGTCTGATTTGTTCAGTCTTCGCTTCACGCGCCGCATCGTTGTCACTCGCCATGCCCGCCAAAGGATGGAGGAACGAAACATTGACGACACGATGCTGGTCAACATCCTTGATCAAGGTGAAACACGCGATCTCGATCCTACCCCCCTTTGGGCTTACCGTTACTTTCCTGAACGCGACGATAATCTGCTCTGTGCGGTCCTTGTTCTGGAAGACTGCGTAGTGGTAAAAACCGTCATGCACCAC
>SSTA01000210.1 GCA_009469685.1 Azonexaceae bacterium
CGGATCGAGGTCAGCGGGGTGCGCAATTCGTGGGTGACCGTGGAGATGAAATCATCCTTCATGCGGTCGAGTTCCCGCAGCCGATTGTTGGCCGCCCGCAACTCGGCGGTGGCCGCCTCCAGCGCCTTGGACTTGGCTTCCAGTTCGCGACTATAGGCGCGCACCTGGGAAGCCTCGTCTAGGATGTCGAGGACTTCGTCCAAGCCAAGCTCTTCTTCCTGGACCACCGAGGCAACCATCACCCGGGCACTGGCCGACCCGATGGCGCCGGCGAGCTGGGTCTCGGCAAAAGAGACAAAATCGGCGTCGGCCGGCAGGGATTTCCAGTCGTCGAGGTCCCTACGGCGCGCGTAAGCCCTGAGCTGCTTGCGCGCGCGGGCAGGCCCGAGAAAGCGTTCCAACAGCGCCACCAGTTCTCCTGACGAAGCGCTGCCGCGCCAGAGGCTAGCCCGGGGTGCCGCACCACCCCGGCTCAAGGCATCGACGAAGCGTTCGGCCTGGGCCACCTCGGTCGCCCCCGGACGAGTTGTGAGCGAGACCCCAACGTAGAGGGCGGAATTGACCAGGAGGCTCCAGAAGAGACAATGGGAGATCTCATCCATTCCACCGAGACCGAACAGGGCTTGAGGTTTGAGCATCGCCATCCCCGCCGGCCCCAGATCGAGAAACCCGCGACCGATCCAGCCCGATTTCGCGAAGGAAGGCAGAAGCAGCGTGTAGAGCCAGACCGCAAAACCGCCCAACAAACCTGCGACAGCCCCCGCCTGATTCCCCTGTTTCCAGTAGAGGCCGCCCAACATGGCGGGGGCGAACTGGGAGACGGCGGCGAAGGAGATGAGACCGATGGCGACTAGAGCGTATGCCTCTCCGGCGGCACGAAAATAAGCGTAGCCGAGGAGCAGGATAAGGGCGATGGCGAAGCGCCGGATACCGAGGAGGATTCCGGACAGGTCCCGTCTGGCCCGCGAGTCGAACCAGGCCGAGCGCAGCAGCCAGGGCATGACCAGGTCGTTGCAGACCATCGTGGACAGGGCGATGGTCTCGACTATGACCATGCCGGTAGCCGCCGACAGGCCTCCGATAAAGGCGAAGAGGGCAAGACCGCTCGCACCTTCCGACAAAGGCAGGGTCAGGACGAAGGTATCGGCATCCCCGCCGGTGCCGCCGAAGTGGAGCATGCCACCGAGGGCCAGGGGGAAGACAAAGATGTTGATCAGGAGGAGGTACAGGGGAAAAAGCCAGACCGCTCGCCGCAGATGACTTTCATCGACGTTCTCCACCACGGCGATCTGGAACTGGCGCGGCAGCAACAAGATGGCCAAACCGGACAGGATGAGGAGCGCAAGCCAGTTCCCCGACCGCGCGGGATCCAGCGTCAGCAGTTTGGCCAGTTCCGGGGATGCGGCCGCCCGCCCAAAGACATCGCCAAACCCGTCGAACAGGCCGTAGGTGACAAAGAGACCCACCGCCAGAAAGGCCACCAGCTTGACCACCGATTCGAAAGCGACCGCAGCAACCATGCCCTCGTGTCGTTCTGCCGCATCCAGGTGACGCGTCCCGAACAGGATGGTGAAGACCGCCATGACGGCGGCTATGGCCAGGGTGGAGTCGGCCCACCAGGGCTCGCTCATGTCCACGGGATTGGCGAAGACGATGTCGAAGCTTGCCGAAACGGCCTTGAGCTGGAGCGCGATATAAGGGATGACACCGATCACCGCGATGACCGTCACCAGACCGGCGAGAAATTGGCTCTTGCCGTAGCGGGAGGCAATGAAATCGGCGATCGAGGTGATGCGGTGCGCCTTGCTGATCCGAATCATCTTGGCAATGACCGTACCGAAGAGCAGGACCAGGGTCGGCCCGAGGTAGATGGTCAGAAACGACAGGCCGCCGGAAGTCGCCCGGCCGACACTTCCGTAGAAAGTCCAGGAGGTGCAATAGACCGCCAGGGAGAGCGAATAGACGTTGGCGGAAATGATCGAGCGGCCGGCATCGGCGCGGGCATCGCCAAAGCGGGCCACGGCAAAGAGCAGGCCCAGATAGGCAATGGCGACCGCGGTGACCAGCCAACCCGAAGGCATCATCGCCCCCTACGCTCGGAAACCCAGGCCGCCAAAGCGATGAGCCAAAGCCAGACGCCAAAAAGATAACAGTAGGTCGCTGGCAATCCGGCGAACTCGCCGACCGGCAGCGAGACCAGCGGAAAGCTGAGCAAGGGTAGCCCGACGAGGCCGATGCCTGCCAGGCGCTGACGGATAGTCGACGATTGCCGCATGACGGATTTAACCAAACAAAAACGGCCGACACGCCCCGCGCGCCAGCCGTTCTCCAGCGGTTACCACTACCGCCTTCGCGGTCACCAAGTAGGCGACCATTTCTCCTCCCTGCCTTTTGTTTGATCTACGACCCGCCCCGGCAAGCGGGCAGGGCCGTTTGTGCTTCCAGTCCAGAACGGGGTCGGGACGAATCCCGACCCGCCCCAGGCCATCAGATCGAGTTCTTGAGCTGCTCGAGGATGGCCGGGTTTTCCAGGGTGGAAGTATCCTGGGTGAGTTCCTCGCCCTTGGCCAGACCCCGCAGCAGACGACGCATGATCTTGCCCGAACGGGTCTTGGGCAGGTTGTCGCCGAAGCGGATGTCCTTGGGCTTGGCAATGGGACCAATCTCCTTGCCCACCCAGTCGGCCAGTTCCTTGGCGATCTTCTTGGCGGCGTCGGCGTCGGCCGGACGAGCCCCCTTCAGGACCACGAAAGCGACGATGGCCTCGCCGGTCAGGTCGTCAGGACGACCGACGACGGCGGCTTCCGCCACCAGCGGGTTGGCAACCAGGGCCGATTCGATTTCCATGGTGCCCATCCGGTGACCGGAAACGTTCAGCACGTCGTCGATCCGGCCGGTGATGGTGAAATAGCCGGTATTGGCATCACGGATGGCGCCATCGCCGGCCAGGTAAAGCTTGCCCTGGAAATCGGCGGGGTAGTAGGACTTGACGAAGCGTTCCGGATCGCCCCAGATGGTGCGTATCATGGACGGCCAAGGCTTCTTGCACACCAGGATGCCGCCCTGGCCCCAGGGAAGCTCGGAACCGGTCTCGTCCACCACGGCGAACTGGATGCCCGGGAACGGCAGGGTGCAGGAGCCCGGAACCAGCGGAGTGGCGCCCGGCAGCGGCGTGATCATGTGACCGCCGGTTTCGGTCTGCCAGAAGGTATCGACGATGGGGCAACGGCCGCCACCGACGTTCTGGTAGTACCACTCCCAGGCGGCGGGGTTGATCGGCTCGCCGACGGAACCCAGGATGCGCAGGGTGGAGAGGTTGTAGCTCTTGGGATGAACGGCCGGGTTGGAGTCGGACGCCTTGATCAGCGAACGGATGGCGGTGGGTGCGGTGTAGAACACGGTCACGCCATGATCCTGGATCATCTTCCAGAAGCGGCCGGCATCCGGGTAGGTGGGCACGCCTTCGAACACCACTTCGGTCACGCCACAGGCCAGGGGGCCGTAGGTGATGTAGGTGTGGCCGGTCACCCAGCCGATGTCGGCGGTACACCAGAAGGTGTCGGACTGCTTGATGTCGAAGGTCCACTTCATGGTCAGCATGGCGTGGAGCAGATAGCCGCCGGTGCAATGCACGACGCCCTTCGGCTTGCCGGTGGAACCGGAAGTGTAGAGGAGGAAGAGCGGGTGCTCGGCGTCGACCCACTCGGGCTCGCAGGTGTCCGCCTGATTGGCCAGGCCTTCGTGGAGCCAGCTGTCACGGCCGGCAGTCATGGCGCAATCGCCGCCGGTGCGCTTGAAGACGATGACGTCCTTCACTGATTCGCAGCCGCCCATGGCGAAAGCCTCGTCGGCGATGGGCTTCAGGGGAATGGCCTTGCCGCCGCGGAACTGACCGTCGGAGGTGATGAGCATGACGGCGCCGGCGTCATTGATCCGGTCGCGCAGGGACTGGGCGGAGAAACCACCGAAGACGATGGAATGGGTCGCGCCGATGCGGGCGCAGGCCTGCATGGCAACGATACCTTCGATGGTCATCGGCAAGTAGATAACGACACGGTCACCCTTTTTGACGCCCTTGGACTTGAGCAGGTTGGCCATCTTGCAGACCTTGACCAGCATTTCCTTGTAGGTGACCTTGGTCACTTCGCCGCTATCCGCTTCGAAGATGATGGCAACCTTGTCGCCCAGACCGTTTTCGACGTTGCGGTCGAGGCAGTTGTAGGAAGCGTTCAGCTTGCCGTCGGCAAACCACTTGAAGAAAGGAGCATTGGACTGATCGAGCGCCTGGGTGAAAGGCTGCTTCCAGGTAATCAACTCGCGGGCACGCTTGGCCCAGTAACCTTCGTAATCAGCCTCGGCTTCCGCGCACAACGCCTTGTAGGCGTCCATCCCGGAAACCGCCGCGTTCTTGACGATTTCATCGGACGGGTAATAGATCTGCACGGATTCATTAGACATCTGTTTCTCCTCTGCGAAATAGGCCAAACAAAAAACGAAAAACGAAAAAATCGGAATGCAAGCCCCCCGGCTTGCAGCTCGGGAATGCTGCGCTCATCGCTGTGATCTGGGACCCCTGCAAAGCGCCTGTCGTTTTCGGCTGCGCTGCATTACACGCAGAGTTTCTTACAACCCGCTTACGAAAGCACGCTGCGGCGCAACAATGGCGCGGGATCTCACTGATTTTCCCGGTTGACCACCGTGGTAAAATTCGAATCTTTCCCTCCCCAGAGCCCTATGAAAGCCGTCGCCAAACTCGAAGCATTCATTTTCTGGAGCCGCTGGCTCCAGGCCCCCCTCTATCTCGGCCTGATCGCCGCCCAGGGCGTCTACGTATACCAGTTCATGCACGAACTGATCCACCTGATCAGCAAAGCCGGCACCCTTTCCGAAGCCGAGGTGATGCTGATCGTCCTCGGGCTCATCGACGTTGTCATGATCGCCAACCTGCTCATCATGGTCACCGTTGGTGGGTATGAGACCTTCGTGTCCCGTCTGGACCTGGATGGTCACCCGGATCAACCGGAGTGGTTGTCCCACGTCAATGCCGGCGTCCTCAAGGTCAAATTGGCCACCGCGTTGATCGGCATTTCGTCCATCCACCTCTTGAAAACCTTCATCAATGCGGCCCAGATCGAAGACCGGGTCATCATAGCTCAGGCGTGCATCCACGCCCTCTTCCTCTTATCTGCCGTTATGATCGCCATCACCGACAAGGTCATGACCCAGACCCTCGCCTTGCAACACCAGAATCACTGACCCGGAAAATCACCATGACTGCCATCCGCCAGGAAGACCTGATCCAGTCCGTCGCCGACGCCTTCCAGTACATCAGCTACTACCACCCCCTCGACTACATTTCCGCCCTGGGCGAAGCCTACGAGCGCGAGGAATCTCCGGCAGCCAAAGATGCCATCGCCCAGATCCTGACCAATTCCCGCATGGCCGCCGAGGGCCATCGCCCGATCTGCCAGGATACGGGCATCGGGATGGTCTTCCTGAAGGTGGGCATGAAGGTGACCTGGGACGATGCCACCATGAGTCTGCAGGAAATGATCAACGAAGGGGTACGCCGCGCCTATGCCAACCCGGACAACCCCCTGCGCGCTTCGGTCCTCGCCGACCCCGCCGGCGCCCGCAAGAACACCAAGGACAACACCCCGGCCGTGGTGCACTACGAAATCGTCCCCGGCGACCACGTGGAAGTCATCTGTGCCGCCAAGGGCGGCGGTTCCGAGGCCAAATCCAAGTTCGCCATGCTCAACCCCTCCGACGACCTGGTGGACTGGGTGCTGCACAAGATTCCGGAAATGGGCGCCGGCTGGTGCCCCCCCGGCATCATCGGCATCGGCATCGGCGGCACTCCGGAAAAGGCCATGCTGTTGGCCAAGGAATCGATCATGGCGCCGGTGGACATCCATGAACTGAAGGCCAAGGCCGCTTCGGGCGCGAAGCTGACCCGGGCCGAGGAACTGCGCCTCGAACTGTACGAAAAGGTCAATGCGCTGGGCGTCGGCGCCCAGGGGCTCGGCGGTCTCACCACCGTCCTCGACGTCAAGGTCCTGGACTACCCCTGCCACGCCGCCAATCTGCCGGTGGCCCTGGTGCCCAACTGCGCCGCCACCCGCCACTGCCACTTCCACCTCGACGGCTCCGGCCCCGCCAAGCTGGAAGTGCCCAAGCTGGAAGACTGGCCCGCCGTGACCTGGACGCCCGACCTGAAATCCGCCACCCGGGTCAATCTCGACACCCTGACCAAGGAAGAAGTCGCCTCCTGGAAACCGGGCCAGAAAATCCTCCTCAACGGCAAGATGCTCACCGGCCGCGATGCCGCCCACAAGCGCATCGCCGACATGCTGGCCAAGGGCGAGAAACTGCCGGTGGACTTCACCAACCGGGTCATCTACTACGTCGGCCCGGTGGATCCGGTACGCGACGAAGTGGTCGGACCCGCTGGTCCCACCACCGCCACGCGAATGGACAAGTTCACCCGCATGATGCTGGAGAAGACCGGCCTCATCTCCATGATCGGCAAATCCGAGCGCGGCCCGGTCGCCATCGAGGCCATCAAGGACAACAAGTCCGCCTACCTGATGGCCGTCGGCGGCGCCGCCTACCTGGTGGCCAAGGCCATCAAATCGGCCAAGGTGGTGGGCTTTGCCGACCTGGGCATGGAA
>SSTA01000211.1 GCA_009469685.1 Azonexaceae bacterium
GGTTCGGTGGTTTGCAGTGCCACCGAGGTTGCCGGGCAGTTCAGCACTTGTTCGCTATTCTCGCAAACTGGCGATGCAGTCCTGGATCTGGCCATTCGCTCTGAAGCCCCGGAACCCGCTTCGCTGGCCCTCGTCGGGCTCGGTCTTGCCGGTTTGGGTTTCCGTCGCCGCAAGCAAGCCTGATCCTGCGGCCGGTTCAAGAAAAAGCCCGGTGCGTTTGCACCGGGCTTTTTTGTTGCGTCGGCGCAGCGCTGGCGCCATGTCGCCGAATCGGCCTCAACCGGTGAGTGGCTTCACCACCCGCTTCACCGCCGTATCGTCCGGATGGGGGTGGATGGTGAATCCGAGGCTGGTCATCAGCTTGAACATCTTGGCATTGGTCGAAAGAACGTCGCCGACCACTGCGCGATAGCCTTTCTGCCGGGCACAGTCGATGAGGGCGGTCATCAGTTTGCGGCCGACGCCGCACTTTTGCCAGGCGTCGCCCACCGCCAGAGCGAACTCCACCGATTCGCCATCCGGATTCAGGACATAGCGGGAGACGCCGATCTGAGTTTCCTTGCCGGCGTCGTCGGTGATGGTCGCGACGAGGGCCATTTCCCGGTCGTAGTCGATCTGGGTGAAGCGCACCAGCATGGTCTGGGTCAGTTCGCGGATGGTATCCATGAACCGGTAATAGCGGGATTCGTCGGACATGGATTTGACGAATTCCTGTTCCATGTCCGCATCCTCCGGCCGGATCGGCCGGATATTGACCGTCGTGCCATCGTTCAACTGCCATTCCTGGATCAGATGAACCGGGTAGGGGTAGATCGCCATGTGGGCGTAGCGGTCCCCCGCCGGCGCGAGGGCATGGTCGATGACGATGCGGGCATCGGCTGCGATAGCACCGTTTTCGTCGACGATGAGCGGGTTGAGGTCCATCTCGACTATCCACGGCAGTTCGCAGACCATCTCCGAGATGCAGAGGAGGACTTCCTCCAGGGCTCCCATATCCACTGGCGGCATGTTGTGGAATTCGCCGAGGAGCTTGGAGGCACGGGTCGAACGGATGAGATCCTGGGCGAGGAATTTGTTCAGGGGCGGCAGGGCGACCGAACGGTCGTGGAAGATTTCGACGTCGAAGCCGCCAGCGCCGAAGGTGATGACCGGGCCGAAGATGGGGTCGCGGAGCACGCCGACCATCAATTCGCGACCGTTGGGGCGGGCCAGGAAAGGCTCGATCGAGACGCCATTGATGCGGGCGTTGGGATGCCGCTTCTGCACCGTTTCGATGATGTCGTGGTAGGCGTTGCGCACTGCCGGAGCATTGTTGATGTTGAGTCGCACGCCGCCGGCGTCGGATTTGTGGGGCAGATCGGGCGAGTCGACCTTCATGGCTACCGGGAAGCCGAGCTGCTCGGCGAGCAGCAGGGCTTCGGTGGCGGTACGGGCGACCATGGTCTGGGCCACCGGAACGCGGAAAGCGCGCAGGATGGCCTTCGATTCCATCTCGGAGAGCACCTTGCGCCGCTCGGCGAGCAGCGCTTCGATGAGCATCTTGGCTCCTTCGCACTCCGGGCGGCCGTGCTGCCGGGTAGGCTCGGGAGTCTGCAGCAGGAGCTTCTGGTTCCGGTAGTAGGTGGAGATGTGGAAGAAGAGGTCGATGGCCGTCTCGGGCATACGGAAAGCCGGAATACCCGAATCGGCGAGCAACTTGCGCCCGGCGGCTACTTGTTCTTCGCCCATCCAGCAGCAGATCAGGGACTTGGACGATTCCTCGCTGACCGCGACGACGGCCTTGGCCACTTCCAGGGGTTCGGTCATCGCCTGGGGTGAGAGCATGACCAGGATGCTGTCTGCGCCTTCGTCCTGGGCCACGGCCAAGATGGCGTCCTTGTATCGTTCCGGCGTCGCATCGCCCAGCAGGTCTACCGGGTTGTTGTGGGACCAATTAGTGGGCAGGCACTTGTTGAGCGCCGCCATGGTGGCATCCGAGAGGCGTGCCAGGGGGATGCCCAGGTCTCCGGCGCGGTCCGCGGCCATGGCGCCGGGGCCGCCGCCGTTGGTGACGATGGCCAGCCGGGTACCCTGGGGGCGGAATTTGGAAGCCAGGGCCTTGGCGGCGTAAAACAGATGGGCCACGCTCGCCACCCGCACCACGCCGGAGCGGCGCACGGCAGCCTGGAAGACGGCATCCGTCACGGCGGCCATGCCGGAATGGGTCTGAGCGGCCATCGAGCCCGCTTCGTGGCGGCCTGCCTTCAGGAGGATGATGGGCTTGATCCGCGCGGCCGAGCGCAGCGCGCTCATGAAGCGGCGGGAATTGCGGATGCCCTCCACGTATATCAGGATGTAGTGGGTGCGATTGTCGTAGATGAGGTAATCGAGAATTTCCCCGAAATCGACGTCGGCAATGCTCCCTAGGGAAATCACCGAAGAAAAGCCCACTTCGTTCGACTTGGCCCAGTCGAGGACTGCCGAGCACATGGCGCCGGACTGGGACACCAGGGCCATATTGCCACCCTGGGCCGTCACCCGGGCGAAGGTGGCATTGAGGCCAAGATCGGGACGGATGATGCCGAGGCAGTTGGGACCCAGGATACGAACGTTGTAGGAACGGGCGACTTCGAGCATCTTGCGCTCGATGGCGGCGCCCACGTGACCCGATTCGGAAAAGCCCGACGAGATGATGATGGCGTTGCGTACGCCGCTGGTGCCGCATTGCTCGATGATGCGGGGTACGGTTTGGGGTTTGGTGGCAATGACCGCCATTTCGACGCGCGCCCCGATATCCTCGATGGTCTTGAAGCATTCCTGGCCGAGGACGCGTTCGTACTTGGGGTTGATGGCGTAGAGCCGCCCCTTGTAGCCGGAAGCCAGAATGTTCTTGAGGATGACGTGGCCAACGGCGGTTTCCCGCTCGGATGCGCCGATGACCGCTACTGACTTGGGCTCGAAGAGCGTGGTCAGGTAGTGCTGTTCCAACATAGCTTGCCTCGCGGCGAAAAATTTGATCTAGGCGATTGTGCGCCGCACAAATGATACCATAGGCCACTTCCGAATACCATGTGAAATCTTCGTGAATCCAGGCCCCGCGGCCCGCGGCGCTCGGGGCGCGAATCAGGAGAAGACGCGATGCCGGATATCTGCGGCCACGGTTCTGGCCTTCCTCCCTCGTCCTGGGTGGTGCGCCACCGGGACAAGTTGCCGCCTGCCTGCCGGGTGCTCGATCTGGCTTGCGGTGGCGGTCGCCATGTCCGTTACCTGGCAGCGGCCGGGCATCCGCTACTGGCGGTGGACCGCAATGGCGAAGCCCTGGCTGCTCTGGCCGGTCTGCCCGGCGTCGAAATCCTCGCTGCCGACCTGGAAGCGGAAACTTGGCCCCTGGCAGGTGCCCAGTTTGCCGGAATCGTGGTCACCAATTATCTCTGGCGTCCGCGGCTGGACGACTTGGTAGCCCTCCTGGAGCCGGGAGGCGTGCTCGTATACGAGACCTTCATGGCCGGGAACGAGCGCTACGGCAAGCCGTCGCGGCCGGATTTTCTGCTGGAATCCCAGGAATTGTTGGTGCTCGCCGCCCGGCACGGGCTCAACGTTTTGGCCTACGAGGAAGGGTACGCAGCCGAACCGCAGCCCGCCATGCGGCAGGCCCTGTGTGCCCGGCGGCCGCTCAGTCCTTAGCGGCGATCCGGCCGGCAAGTTCGGAGATTCCGGCCGCCGACAGGTCGGCGGTGGCGTAGCGTTGCGGATCCGCAAACCCGGCGAAATGGGCGCCCTGGGATCGGTGATAAAGCGGGTCGTAATGGGCTGCCAGCAATTCACCGACCAGGGTGGGCCA
>SSTA01000212.1 GCA_009469685.1 Azonexaceae bacterium
CACCGAGGCGTAAGCAAGTTCATAAGTTTCCACGGTATCGAGCAAAGCGGCCAGCGCTTGGAATCCCCGCGTTCCGTGGACGTGGAAATTGAAGGCGTTGGTCGCCAGCTCGACCAGGCAACGCCCTTTTTCGGCGGCGACTAGTTCCGTTCTGTCCTCTCGATTGAATTCAGGAAAGATGAGCCAAGCCGGGGGTACCGAAATCTTGCCGCGGGCCACCGAATCCCCAGGGGGTCGGAGGTGGGAAATCGTTCCCTTGTGAGTGTTCAGGACCGGAGGACTCAGGATGGCTTCGGGAAAGAGCTTCCTGACCAGCGGGATGGACTCGTTCTTGAGGCTGATGGGTCGCGGGGCGGGGATCAGGGTACCCTGATCCACGTCGAGGATGGCATGTTCGTCCGAGAGCAGGCGCCAGCCTCGGCAGGCGAGCACTGCGGTGAGGGTGCTTTTTCCTGCCCCGGGCCTGCCCGGAAGGATGACCGCACGGCCATTCCGCTCCAGTACTGCGGCATGCACGATGAGCCAGCAGTGCATCGACGTGGCCACACACCAGTTCAGTCCCCACTCCAGCATGGCGAAGGCGTGGGGCATGGGCATGGGCATGAAAGGCGCACTGCCCTCATGGCGGAACTCGACTTCTCCTCTGCCCAGTCCGGGAATGAACCCGGCAGCATCCAACGAAACGCGAAAACTGCGTACCTCGTTTTCCGGAGAAAGCGGATAGTCGTGGTAGAGGAGCTGCAGCAGGGCGGGCAATTGGGGGAGAGACGAGCGCAGCGCGACGCTCATCCGGCCGACTTCGAAGGCCAGACCTTCACCGGCGAGGCGGGCGGAGATTTCGGAACGGGGGAGATCGCCGAGGATCAAGATGCCTCGGTCACGCGAACCAAATCGCGTGCCTCGAGTTCGGCGACGCAGGCTTCGAAAAAATCCGCGTCCGGCGGAGTCTCGGGAAGGCAAGACCCAATGCGGCTGCGCAGGTCATCGGGGTCGAGGTCTGTCCTCGCGTCGGACAGGATGACCAGGATGAGGCCGCACGCGAGTTCCATGGCGATCGTATCGCCGGTATCGGGATGGAAGGCGACGACGGATTCGGGAAAGCGGTGGGCCAGCACCCCTTCCCGCAGGACGAGACGATAATCGCTGGTCAATTCAATGGGCGAGAAGAAGCGGTCCCGGCATCATCCCAGGCCGGGCCGCAACTGGCAAGCGCAAGCGCTCAGTTCTTGCAGGCAACGCTATTGTTGTACTTCAGCACTCCCGTCGGGCTGCCCGTAGTGTGGTACATGGCTTCGATGTACTGCCGCGCCTGAGCCCGGGTCCAGGTCGTTCCGCTGACCGTGAATACGCCGTTCCACATGTCGATCACATTCTGGACGGTGAGCGGGTACCCGGTGACGCCCCAGGCATTGAGCAGGGCGGCCGTGAAGTGCCACGCATCGGTACCGTTCTCGGTGCAGAGCAATTGGGACATGGTCTGGTTGGTCGCACTCGCCCCGGGAAGGATGTTGTTGATCTTGCTGCCGTCGGCGCGGAATTTGTCGCAGGAAGCCTGTCCGAAGGACTGGTCGATACACTTCAGGCTGTCGGGTACCGGAGTGGTGCTGCCGTTCTGGTTGGTGTCGATGATGATGGTGCCCGGCCAGTGCTTGCGCTTCTGGGGCTGCTTCCAGAAACCCGGGGATCCGCCCAGGCCGCAACCGTCATCGTGGGGATGGGCCGAGGCGGCGCCGGGCTGGCCGAAGACTCCCGGGTTCAGAGATGCCCAGGATGAAGGAAACTGGCAGGTGCGCGTCGTCGTGGTGGCCATGGCCGAACGGCCGGACAAGGCGAACAGGACCGGGCCCGCCGAGGCCCCGGCGCGGATGATGCGCCGACGTTGGGAACTGGGCAGGGAGGAAGTATCGGCGCCGGTGCCGGAGCAGCCGCAATCCAGGTTCTCGGATTCGCTCTTGGGATCGGGAGTGAGATTCATCTGGCTAAGCCTCAAAGTTTTTTGAAGCGCCCCTGCGCCAACATGGCGGGGA
>SSTA01000213.1 GCA_009469685.1 Azonexaceae bacterium
GCGGGCGTTCCGTGCACCAAACCAGTACGAGCGTTTTTACGGGGACGGCGGATCCACGCAGAAAGCTTCGCCGGGGGTCGGGCCGGAACGCATCAGGACGACCGAGCTGGCCTTCGAACGCTTCGTTGGACGCGAAATTCGTCTGGGCGCAAGCCTCTTCCACTACGACATGAGCGGGGCTCTGGAGCAGCAGGTGGATCCGGTCGATGGGCTCGCCCGTTACTTGAATGGCGCGAAGATTCACGTTGTGGGCAGCGAATTGGAGGCCGAATATCGACGCGAAGACGGATTCCGGTTCAAAGGAAGCTTCACCCTGCAGGATGCCAGCGACGCTAACCATCGGCTCACCAATTCGCCGCGACAGCTGGTCAAGGGCCAAGCCTACTTCCCTGCGCTAGCCGGATGGGATATGGGTCTCGAAATTCTGGGTACGGGGCGTCGCCGGACCGAAGCGGGCCGCCAGACCCCTGCTTTTGCAGTGGCGAATCTGACCCTGAATCGACCCTTGGGACAGGGGTCCGAGGTTCGCTTGTCGGCGACCAATCTTTTCGATCGGCGATATCGGGACCCGACTCCCGGGTATTACACCCCCATCGATGCCATGCCCCAGATCGGTCGACAGGTCTTCCTGCAATGGTTGGGCCGCTACTAACCCGGACGCAGCGGTTCGTGAGACTTTCCTCCATCCGCTGGGGCTATGTTGCGCTCCTCGCTTTGGCAGCCGCGGGGGGCGCAGAGGCCGAATCGGGCGGTGACATCCCCTTACGGGTCGCAGTGATCTACAACATCGTCCAATTCGTCCAGTGGCCGGAAGAGGGAGGCACAGGAAGGGAGTTCCAGTTCTGCGTCGTTGAAGGGGACGACTTGGCGGCGGGCTTCGCGGTCCTGGACAACCAGCTCCTGGGTAATCGGCGCATCCGGATCAGGGGGACTGTTGCCGGTCGGCTTGCCGGTTGCGATGCCGCCTATCTGCCCGCCGCCGCGTTCGCCGCGGCTCGCCCGCGGGAGCCGGCCATGCTGACCGTCTCCAGCGGTCATGGGCTGGTGGATCAGGGGGCCATGGTCAATCTCGTGATGGACGGCAAGCGCGTCGGCTTCGACATCGGTCTCGGAACCCTGCGACGGGCGGGGCTTTCAATGAGCGCCAAGGTTCTGCGGCTCGCTCGCTACGTCAAGGAAGATTGAGATGGCCTTCCATAGGCGCCGCCGCATACGCGAAATCGTCATCAGTTCCGGGGTGACGGCGGCACTCGTCCTGGTCTTGGCAGTGATCCAATATTTCATGCTGCGGGCGAGCGAGGAGAGCGCTCTTTTGGCTCTGGCGCGAGTCGTGGGGAGCAATAGCACCGCAGCCCTCGCTTTCGGAAATGCCGAGGATGCGGGGGAGATCCTGGGGGCCTGCCAGTCGGCCCCTGCGGTCACGGCGGCCCGGTTGGTATTGCCGGGGGGACGGATCATCGCCCGGTATACCCGGGTTGAGGGCGCGCCTCGGCTCCTGGGTATGGAGATTCCCGAAATTGCCGTGGCTCAGGGGATAGAACTCAATGGACGCGCGGTCGGCAGAATCGAGATGTCCGCCACGCTGGAACCGATCTATCGGCAAACCCTCTATTTTCTCGGCTCGGGGATAGCCGTGGTGGTGATCGGTTCCATCCTGGCCACCGTGTATTCGGCGCGCCTGAGGGAAACCGTCGTTTTTGCCGAGGAACGCATGGCTTATCTGGCCATGTACGACACCCTGACAGGCCTCCCCAACCGCAATTTCTTCCGCGATACTCTCGATGCGGCGGTGGCGCGTCTGCGCCGGGATGGGCGCGAATTTGCGCTGCTGTTCGTGGATTTCGACGGGTTCAAGCAGGTCAATGATACCCATGGCCACGCTGCGGGGGATCAGGTCCTCGTCAGTCTGGGCAAACGCCTGGAACGCTCTTTGCGCGCCAACGATTTCGTCGCGCGGATTTCCGGCGACGAGTTCGTCGTTCTTCTCGATCAGCCCGAGGGACCCGATGCGGTGGGCCGCATCGCCGGCAAGTTGGTCGAGCTCATGCGCCGGCCCATCCGCATCGGCGAACGTTCGATCAGCGTCGGAGCGAGCATCGGCATCGCCCTGGCTCCTGCCGACGGGGCCACCGCCAACGATCTCCTGCAGCGCGCGGACGCGGCCATGTACCACGCCAAGCAGCAAGGCAAGAACGGCTACCAGTTCTTCTCCAGCGACATCGAACGCCAGACTCGCCAACGTCTGGAGCTTGAGGAGGCGCTGCGTTCGGCCTGCGCTGCCAATCAATTCAGCTTGGTCTATCAGCCTATCATCGATCTCAGGACCCGCCGGGTCGCGGCGGCCGAAGCCCTATTGCGCTGGAATGCGCCGGATAGGGGGCCGGTTTCCCCGGCCGAGTTCATCCCTTTGGCCGAGGAAACCGGCTTGATCTCCGAAATCGGTCTCTTGGTCTTGCGCCGCGTGGCTTCCGATCTGGCGCTGCTGGAGGCCGCCGTGGCCAAGGCTCCGCCGGTCGCAATCAATCTCTCCTTCCGACAATTTGTCCGATCCGACGCGGAACTGCTCTTCTTCAAGCAGTTGGAACGACTTGGCCTGACACCCGAGCGGATCGAGTTCGAATTGACCGAAAGCGTTTCGGTGGATGCGGTCGAGAGCGGTCACGCCCTCATCGAGCGACTGGAAGCTGCGGGTTACCGTCTGGCCATCGACGACTTTGGAACGGGCTACAGTTCCCTGGGCGTCCTCTGCGGCATGCGTAGCGCCAAACTCAAGATCGACCGCAGCCTGATCCGCGCCATGGGCGCAGGCCAGCAGGGCCAGGCGATCGTCGTCGCCATCCTGCGCATGGCCCGGGCGCTGGCGATCCCGGTGGTTGCCGAAGGGGTCGAGACGGCCGCGGAGTTGGCCATGCTGGAGGATTACGACTGCGATTTCGTGCAGGGTTTCCTGCTTGCCCGTCCCATGCCGGTCGAAGAACTCGCGACCCTGCTTGCCGGGGAAAGCGCCACACTGGTTTCCTGATTGCGACCGATCATGGCCAAGCTCATTCTCCTTCCCGGCAAGGAACGCTCCGCTCTCCGGCGACACCCCTGGCTATTTGCCGGTTCGGTTGGCCGTTTGGAAGGACGCGCTCGTCCGGGAGATACCGTCGAGGTCCTCGCCGATGATGGGCGTTCGCTGGGGCGGGCTGCCTACAGCCCGAAATCCCAGATCCGGGCTCGCTTCTGGACCTTCTCCCCCGAAGAAACTGTCGATGATGCCTTCTTCAAGCGCCGCGTGGCGGCCGCGGTTGCCCGTCGCGCGACCCTGCCCGAACTGGCGGGCCAGGAGGGGCTGCGGCTGATTCACGGCGAGTCCGACGGCCTGCCTGGCATCATCGCCGATCGCTACGGCGACACGGCGGTATTGCAGCTGACTTCGGCCGGGGCGGACAAGTGGCGAGGAGCTCTGGTGACTGCCCTGGTCCAGGCCACCGGCTGCGAACGCGTCTTCGAGCGATCCGACTCCGACGTGCGGGGACTGGAGGGCCTGGAGCCGACGACGGGTTGGCTGTATGGCGAAGCGCCGAAAACCCTCCTCGCCATTGCCGAACATGGCGTCCGGTTGGGAATCGATATTGCGGGTGGCCATAAGACCGGCTTCTATCTGGACCAGCGCGAAAATCGCTTGCTCTTGAAGGGGCTCGCGGCCGGCAAGGAAGTCCTCAACTGCTTCTGCTATACGGGTGGATTTTCCCTGCAGGCCTTGGCCGGCGGAGCAGCCAACGTGCTTTCAATCGATTCCTCGGGGCCCGCACTGGAGCAGGCCCAGGCCAATCTGGCCCTCAATCCCCAACTGCCGGCGGCCCGGGCAGAGTGGCTGGAGGCCGACGTCTTCCAGGCCCTGCGCGATTTCAGAAAGGCCGGGAGACAGTTCGACCTCGTCGTCCTCGATCCGCCCAAGTTTGCTCCCTCGGCGGCGCACGCCGAGCGCGCGTCTCGAGCCTACAAGGACATCAATCTCCTGGGTTGCCGCCTGCTGCGGCCCGGCGGGTTGCTCATGACCTACTCCTGCTCCGGGGGCATAGGCCTCGAGCTGTTCCAGAAAATCGTTGCCGGGGCGGCCCTGGACGCCGGCCGCGACGCCCGCATCGTGCGTCGCCTGGCGGGCGCGGCCGATCATCCGGTCGGTTTGAACTTCCCGGAGGGGGAGTATCTCAAAGGGGTGCTGGTGCAGGTCGATTGAGGTCCCGCACCACGCCCCGATCGAATCCAGTCCATGCTTGACCTCCGACGTTTCCTTCTCGTCCTCGTCTTCTTTGCCGCCCAATGGGTGGTGGGGGCGCATGCCTTCGAGCATGGCGCTGACGGGGGCGGGGTCTTGCCTGACCACGCCTGCGAGCTCTGCCTTGCCGCCCACGATCTGGGGGCGGCCATGCCGTCCCTCGAGGCCTTGCCGCCAGTGGCGCCTCCCGGCTGGATCCCCGAGAATTCTCCGGCCAGCGGCCGCTGCTTCCTGCCAGCACCCGGTGCCCGCCAGGGCGCTCCGCCTGACGCCTGAAACGTTCTGATTGATCGGCCGCCTCATCGGAGGGGGCTTTCGTCCGTACATTTCAGGAGATTCCCATGCCCC
>SSTA01000214.1 GCA_009469685.1 Azonexaceae bacterium
GCCTATGTCATCGTCCAGCACCAAGCGCCGGACCATGACAACATGCTGGTCGAAATTCTCGCCAAGGCGTCACCGCTGCCGGTCGTTGCCGCGAGCGAAGGTCTCGCCGTGGCTCCCGGTCATGTCTACGTCGCGCCGCCGGGGCACGACCTCGAAATTCGTTGCGGACATTTCTCCCTTCCCGATCGGCTGGCCGGCTCCCTGATTGGCCCGTCAGTAGATCGTTTTTTTCGCTCCTACGCGGACGGGTTCGGCGCCAAGGCGATTGCCGTCGTGCTCTCGGGCGCTGGATCGGATGGGACGATCGGTGCCCTTGCCGTCAAGGCGGCCGGTGGCCGCGTCCTTGCCCAATTGCCGGAAGAAGCCTTGCAGCCCGGCATGCCGCGCTCGGTGATCGCGTCTGGCTGCGTGGATCGTATCGGATCCATCGGTTCGATCGCCGTCTGGCTAGGAACCGAAGTGCACTCTTGGGCAAAGAGACCTGAGGAGCACGATTCCGCCGACGTCGAGGCCTATGTCCAGCTGTTCAGGCGCGTGAGCGAGGTATCGGGAATCGATTTGTCGCGCTATAAGGAGGCGACGCTGCATCGCCAGACCCGTCGGCGCCATCTGAGCCTGGGCATCAAGACTCTTCCCGAATACATCCAGTACGTCGATGCCCATGGCGACGAGCCGTTGCGTCTGCAGCAGTGTTTCATGATTTCGGTATCGTCGTTCTTTCGCGATCCTCAGGCGTTCGCGGCGGTGGAGCAGCACCTGCGCGAACTGATCGGTCGCAAGCGGCCCGGAGACTCGATCCGGCTCTGGGTTCCTGGTTGCGCCACCGGTGAGGAAGTGTATTCCCTGGCCATGTTGCTGGCCGAAATCCTCGGCGACGCAATCGGCCATTATGCGGTTCGCGTGATCGGGTCCGACATCGACGAGGCTGCCCTGGCCCACGCGCGAACCGGGTTCTACTCCGCCGCGGAAACGGCCGTGCTGGAGCCCGAGCGCCGCCTGCGCTGGCTCCGGCGGGAAGGCGACGAATGGAAGGTGGTCCACTGGCTGCGCGAGCTGTGCGTCTTCGCGCTGCACGACGTCACGGCGGATCCCCCGTTCATCAAGTTGGACATGGTGAGTTGTCGCAACCTCCTGATCTATCTGACGCCCAAGCAGCAAGCTGAGCTTGTCCAGAGTTTCGCCTACGCCCTGGGTCCGGGCGGACTCCTGCTGCTGGGAAAATCCGAATCCGTCGGAATCCGGGATTCCGGATTCGAACCCATTGATGGCGCCTTGAAGATTTTTCGGCGGCGCTCCGGATCGGTCGATGCCATCCTGCGACTTCCCCGGTCATCCTGGCCAAAACCTTTGAGTCATATGCCCATGACGAGCCCTTCCAGCAGTCCTTCCCGCGAAGATATGGTCGCCGCCGCGCGCCATACGCTGACCGAATACGCTCCCCCGGGAGTGGTCCTCAATGGACGCTTCGAGCCCGTTCATTTCTTCGGCCATGGCCAGATATTCTTCAGCCTGCCGCCGGGGGCAGTGGATTTTGCGGTGTATTCGCTCTGCCGGCCCGAGTTGGCCAGCGAGCTCAAGGCGATGTGTTATCGCCTGGTCCAGGAGAGGCTGCCCAGCCTCGAGGGCCTGGCGGTCATGGTCGGCACCGGTGAGGGGGTCGCACGCGTGCGGCCCATTCTGCGGCGCATCGAGCCGCGGGAGCAATCCGTCGAATCGGGCTTTCTCCTCATCCTTGAGGAAGCCGGCGAGGCGAGATCCGCTGACGGCGCGGCGCGTGAATCGGATGGACTGCAGGCCGTAGAGGTGCAAAGGCTGCGCCAGGAGCTCGCGGACACCCGGGAGCAGCTTCACCATGTCATCGAGAATCTCGAAGCTTCCAATGAAGAGCTCCAGTCCATGCAGGAGGAATTGCAGGCTTCGGGCGAGGAATTGCAGGCTTCCAACGAGGAATTGCAGGCTTCCAACGAGGAACTGACCACCCTCAATGACGAATTGCGGCAAAAATCCCACGAGGCGACCCAACTCAGCGTGACCCTGAGCAATATTCAGAATTCGGTGCGCATGAGCCTGGTCGTTCTGGACCGCGAGGGGCATGTCCTGCGCTTCAACGATCTCGCCACGCGGATTTTCGGGCTGGTCAGAACCGATTTCGGCCAACTGATTTACGGCATCCCCTGCCAGTTGACCCTGCCCACCCTGAGAGAGCTTGTCGAGCGAGTAGTCGCGACCGGCGAGTCCCACGTCGAGGAAGTCGGCCGCGGCGAACACCATTACCTGATGCGTATCGACCCTTATCGCGACGAAGATTCGGCAATTGCCGGAACGGTACTCAGTTTTTCCGACATCACCGAGCTCCATCGTCTTGAACAGGCCAGGCTGGCCAGCGAGCTGCGCTTTGGCAAGGTTTGGCAGGCCTGTCTGGAGGGACTGCTCGTCTCGGATCGCGAGGGAACCATACTGCTTGCCAATCCGGCTGCCGAGGCGATGTTCGGCTATGGTCCGGGCGAGATGTCGGGCATCGCCATTGAAACGCTGGTGCCCGATGGCCTGCGGCCCGGCCACGCCGCCATGCGCCAGGAATTCCTCGGCGGAAGCGAACAGGCGCGCAATATGGCGGGCCGGTCCGACATGTTCGGACGGCGCCGTGATGCCAGCCTTTTCCCGGCCGCCATCAGCCTGAGCAGCTTCGATCTCGACGGGAAGCGGGTCGCTCTTGCCTCGGTGGTCGATGTGACCGAGATCCATCGCAATCGCATAGCGTTGCAGCAGAGCGAAGCCCGCTTGCGGACCTTCGTCGAAGCGCTGCCGCTGGCCGCTGCCATGTTCGATCGCGACATGCGTTATGTCGCTGCCAGCGGCAGGTGGCTGGAGGACTATCGCCTGGGCGAGCGCGATCTGATCGGCCGTTCTCATTACGAAGTCTTCCCGGAAATCGGCGACGAATGGAAGGCGGTCCATCAGCGTGCGCTGGCGGGCGAGACCATCAGCGCCGCGGAGGACCAATTCGTCCGTGCCGACAAGCGCGTGCAGTGGCTGCATTGGGAAGTTCTGCCCTGGCGGTCGGTCTCCGGCGAGATCGGCGGCATCCTGATCGTCACGGAGGACGTCACCGCCCGCCGGATGGCCGGCGAGCAGGAAACCAGGAAAATCGCGCTGGAGCAGGAGCTGGCGGTGCTCCAGAAGGTGCTCGATACCAGCATGGTCGGCTACTGGGACTGGAATCTCGGGACCGGATCGAAATACCTGAGCGCAACGTTCAAGCAGATGCTCGGTTACGCCGAGGACGAACTGCCCAATACCGAGGAATCGTGGCGATCGCTCCTATTTGCCGACGATCTCGAGGCGCTACTCGAACTCCTCGATCGACATGTCGCCAGCCGAGGTTCGGAGCCCTACTCCCGGGAGGTGCGCTATCGTCATCGGGACGGTTCGACGGTCTGGGTCATCTGTTCCGGACTGGTGGTCGAATGGGCCGACGAAGGCCGGCCGGTCCGCATGGTCGGCAGCCATGTCGACGTCACCCGCTTGCACGAGCAGCTGGAAGCGCTGGAGGAGGCCAATCGGCGGGCCGAGGACGCAAGCCGCGCCAAGAGCAATTTTCTCGCGAACATGAGCCACGAAATCAGGACGCCCCTCAATGCGGTCCTCGGACTGACCCATATTCTGGGAAATCGGCTTGACCAGGCGGAGCACCGCGCCATGGTGGGCAAGATCGGCACTGCGGCAAACCACCTGCTCGAAGTCATCAACGATATCCTCGATCTGTCGAGTATCGAGGCGGAACGCTTCGAACTTCATCCCAAGGAATTCGACCTGGCCGAAATCGGCGAGCGGCTGCAGATCATGCTCATCGATCGCGCCAGGACAAAGGGGCTCGATTTTTCGGTGACCTGTCCCGGCCTCGGCTACCTGGTCTGGGGCGATGCGACCCGCTACCTGCAGGCGGTGCTCAATCTGGCATCGAACGCGGTGAAATACACCCCTTCCGGATTTGTCCGTATCTGCATCAGCCGTCAGGCCGAATCCGAAGGGCGAGTCCTGCTGCTGGCCGAGGTCGAGGACAGCGGACCGGGCGTTGCGCCGCAAATGCGCGAGCACCTCTTCGAACGCTTTCGGCGGGGTGGGGCGGTGGGGGCGATTTCCGGCACCGGTCTCGGATTGAGCATAGTCAAACGCCTGGCGGAATTGATGGGTGGCGAGGCCGGGTTGCGGAGCAATGCGGACACGGGGAGCACCTTCTGGTTCACCGCCTGGTTCGAGATGCGCGGTCCGCTATCGCCCGCCAAGCTCCCGGCGGATGCCGATCCGGCCAAGCTCTTGAAGCTCAAGCATTCCGGGGCGCGCATCCTTCTGGTCGAAGATGAGCCGATCAACCAGGAAATCGCCGCTACCCTGCTGGAGGATGTGGGACTGGTCGTCGACGTCGTCGGCGACGGCGTCCAAGGCGTTGCCCAGGCCCAAGCGCGGTCGGACTATCGCTTGATCTTCATGGACATGCAGATGCCCCATATGGATGGACTGACGGCCACGCGGGAAATCCGGCGGCTGCCGGACTGGTCGGGACGCCCCATCGTGGCCATGACCGCCAACGCCTTTGTGGGCGATCGCCAGCGCTGCCTGGAAGCCGGGATGAACGACTTCGTCAGCAAGCCGATCGAGCCTGAGACCCTGTATGAAACCGTGCTGCGCTGGCTCGCGCAACCGGAGGCCAAGTAACGGCCTGGGCTTCCATTCCCCGTCCGCGCTACGGTCTCAAGGGACGGGCCGTGCTGCCTTGGCCGCTGCCAGGAAATCGAGCACGATGGGGCTGCTGTCGAGGAGATCGGCGCCGCTGTGATGGAATTCCGGGTGCCATTGGCAGCCTGCGACATAGCCCGACCCCCTCCAGCGTATCGCTTCGATGATGCCGTCACCGGATTGGGCTTCGACCAGAAGATCGTTGCCCAGACGCTCGATCGCCTGGTGGTGGATGCTGATGACCCGGCCGTGATTCTGGTCCGGATAGAGTTCAGCCAGGCGGGTGTAGGGGATCAGAATCACTTCATGCTGGTGGGCGTCGTAGAGGGAAGGCTCGGCGTGACGCGCAGCTTCGGGGCGCAGGGTGGGAATGTCCTGGATCAGAGTTCCGCCCAGGGCGACGTTGATCAGCTGGCAACCGCGACAGATTCCCAGCACGGGCTTGCCCTGGATGACGAATTCCCAGAAGAGCTCGATCTCGTAGCGGTCGCGAATGCGGTCGCCGCTCCATTCGTCGCGCAAGGGCTTGCTGCCGTAGGTTTCCGGGGCCATGTCGGCACCGCCCTGGAGGATCAGCCCATCCAATTCGCGAACATAGCTGCTGACCGAGATGGCGCTGCGCTGGACCCCGCCGCCGCTTTCGATCGTCGGGACCATGAAGACCAATGCGCCGTGGGACATCACCCAGTGGGCGATGGATTGCTCAAGATATTGCAGCGTCTTGCCGGGAAAGTTGAGTTCCCGCGGCGGCGTGTGCATGAGCCGGGCGGAAAGGCCGATGCGGAGCGGGCGTGGGCCACCGGCATTCATGCATCCGCCCAGACGAGGCACTGCTGACGCACCAGTTCGGCCAGCAGAGGGTCGTTGGCATGGTGTTCCCGGAGCCAGCGGGCGTCGTTGCGGCGGGCGCGGGCGTTGGCGGCCAGCTCGGCGATGGCGGCATCGCTGCCGAGTTCCACCGCATGGTGGCCGATACGGGTGATCAGGCGGGCCACCTCGTCGCCGAGAGACAACTGCTCGCCGCTCGCCGGGTCGACCCAGACGCCATCCAGCCCGAAACGGCAGGCCTGGAAGCGGTTGAAGGTATAGACCAGGTAATCGTCTTCGGCCGGGCGGAAAGGCTTTTCGATCATCAACCAGCGGGCCAGGGTCTGGATCAGAGCCGCCAATTGGGCTGCCCTGGTCACGGTCAGGGGAGTATCCATGACGCGCACCTCGATGGTGCCGAATTCGGGCTTGGGTCGGATGTCCCAGTAGAAATCCTTCATGCTGTTGACGACCCCGGTGCGGGCCATCTTGGCGAAATAGTCCTGGAACTCGGCCCAGGTCAGGGTGAAGGGAGCACGACCTGCCAGGGGAAAAGCGAAAATAGAGTTGAGCCGAGCCGAGTCGAACCCGGTATCCGCTCCCTGGACATAGGGTGAGGACGCCGACAGGGCGATCAGGTGCGGAATGTAGCGGGACAGTCCGTGGAGCAGCAGAAGGGCTTCGTCGGGCCCGGGGCAGCCGATATGGACGTGCTGACCGAAGACGGTAAATTGCTTGGCGAGGTAGCCGTAGAGATCGTTCAACTGCTTGTAACGGGGGCCTTCGGAGATGCGCCGTTCGCTCCAGTGTTGGAAGGGATGGACGCCACCTCCGCAAATGCCGATGTCGAGACGGCGGGCAGCCCGCAGCAGGCCTTCGCGCAAGGCGGCCAATTGTTCCGCTGCCTCCGCATAATCCTTGCAGATGCCGGTGGCCACCTCGATCATGCTGTCGGTGATTTCCAGTTTGACGTCGCCCTTGAACCCCTGCTGGTCGAGGACGCGCAGCAGATCGTGGGCGACCGGGACGAGATCGTAGTCGTAGGTGCTGACAAGCTGGAGCTCGAGTTCGACACCCAGGGTCAGGCACCGGGAAGCGGCGAAGGGCTCAAGCATGGCGGCCTCCCCGGGTCAGATTGGCCTCGCGGCAGAATTTGAGCGCCCACTGGGTGGCCAAGGGGCCGACGATCTCCATGACCGTAATGGCGCCGATCAAGGCCGAGGCCACTCGCGTGCCGAATTCGGGAAACGCCTGGTGCAGGCTGGTCGTCAGCAAGACCGCGATGCCGGACATGGGCAGCAGGGCGATGCCCAGGGCCGCAGACTGGCGGACCGAGAGCCCCGAGCGGCGCCCCAGAAGGACGGTGGAAGCGATCTTGGTGGCTGCTCTGATCACCAGGAGTACCAGGGCAACGAGGCCGCCGCCGACGATCAGTCGCCAGTCGGTGGCCATGCCGTTGACCACGAACAGCAGCACGACCAGGGCTCCCCCGGCGGTGCCGAAATGCCGTGGCCAAAGGCGGGGACGGGGATCCCGGCTGCGCAGCAGTATTCCCGCGAGGAGCGGCACCAACAGAGGCGAGGCCCCCAGGGTCTGAACGAGGGCGAGGGCCAGGAACAGGAGGCCGAGCAACAACAGGGCTCCGTTCTCGTCGCTGACGTCGATCCGGCGCTGGGCGAATCCGACTGCGGATGCCAGGAGCAGAGCCAGGATGAACGAGAGAGCCAAGGTGGCGAGCGGGTTGAGGGCCGCGTTCCAGGGGTCTCCGGCGTCCACGACACCAAGCGCCACCAACAGTACCTGGAGGGCGACGACCGCGTAGATGGTGTTCAGGGCGGAGAGGAGCAGAAGCCGCTCGGTGACCTGGCCACGGGCATTCATTTCTGCCGCGACGCGCATGATGACTGCCGGCGAACTGACCATGCAGACCGTCGCTACGGCCATGGAACTGCCCAAGCCGAGGCCCAGGGTGTGCGCCATGGCGGTGACGGCAACGAAGGTCAGGCCGGCTTCGGCGAGGCTGGTGGCGATCAGCCAGGGATTGGCCAGCAGCCAGCGCGGATTGATGCGGTTGCCCAGCTCGAAGAGCAGGACTGCGAGGGCGACTTCGAGCGCTCGCTGCAGCAAGGCGGGAATCTGCAGGCCGCTGGTGTCGAAATCGATCACCGACGCGAACAGGCCGATCAGGGTATAGCCGACGATGCGGGGCCAGCGCAGGTAGCGGAAGACGAATTCTCCCGCCAGGGGAGCCACCACGAGCAGAAGGGCAAACCAGAAGGCGTTATCCAGGTGGAGGGGCCAGCTCGGCAATAGAGAGAGCGTTGCCAAAGGATCGTGAGTCATTCTGTCTCCTGCGAAAAAGTCCGCCATTCGCACGGGCGAAGCGGGAGGAAGCTCAGAAGGTCCGGTGACGGCAGGACCGGATGAGCGGCGGGGGACGCCGCAGCCGAGAAACGGGGGCGTTCGGACATGGGCTCGCCCAAACGTCCATCCGGCTAAGGGTGCCGGTTTTTTTTCATTATGACGCAAGACGTCGCGGGAATTGCGACGGATTGTAACGGTTTCCGACCAAGCGCCGGGCCGCCCGGTGGAGCGGCGTGTTAAGGATCGGTCGGTTCGTATCCGGCTGCGTTGGATGACACCACCGACACGAAGACGAAGCCTTCGTCGCCGACGTTGAGGGCGCCATGGACCTCTCCGGGTCGGGCCACGGCCACTTGTCCCTTGCTGAGGGGGCGGCAGACTCCATTGCCCTGGAAGTAATCGGCGCAACCGGAAATGACGATCCAGGTGTCCTGGCCGGCGGGATGGCGATGGGCGGCGATTTCCTGGCCGGGGTGGGCGTGCCACACGACAATCACCGAATCCGGCGTTTCCAGGAGGACCGAACGGATGGGGTCACCGGCCGAAGGCTGGACGAAATCGCTGACGTCAAAGATGCGCTGGGGAGCGGTCATGGGCGGGTCTCCGGGGAAGTGCAATGCACAACGACTTGAACCACGTCTGAATATGAACCCCATCCTAAGACAGGTCGCAGAATATTGCAACGCAGCAAAGCGGTGGCCGGCGTTTAATAATTCCGGGCGAGGTCCATTCCGGCATAGAGGCCGGCGACTTGCTCGCCGTAGCCGTTGAAGGGCAGCGTGTCGCGTTTCAGGAATTCCCCGATGCGGCGCTCCTTGGCCTGGCTCCAGCGGGGATGGTCGACCTGCGGATTGACGTTGGCATAGAAGCCGTAATCGCGCGGTGCCGCTCGATTCCAGGTGGTGAGGGGCTGGTCCTCGACGAAGCGGACGCGGACGACGGACTTGCCGCTCTTGAAACCGTATTTCCAGGGAATGACGACCCGTAGCGGAGCGCCATTGGGGTTGGGCAGGACCTCGCCGTAGAGGCCCAGGGTGAGCAGGGTCAGGGGATGGCGCGCTTCATCCAGGCGCAAGCCCTCGACGTAGGGAAATTCGAGGACGACGAAGAAGGGCAACGACATGCGGGCCTGATCGTAGTAGGAGACGAATTCGACGAAGCGGGCACTGCCCAGGGGTTCGACCTGGCGCAACAGGGCGTCGAGGGGAAAGCCGATCCAGGGGATGACCATGGACCAGCCCTCGACGCAGCGCAGACGGTAGATGCGCTCCTCCAGCGGAGCGAGGCGGCGGATGTCGTCGAGGTCCAGGGTGCGCGGCTTCCTGACCAGCCCCTCGAGGGTGACCGTCCAGGGCTGGGTGGGCAGGCGGTGGGCGTTGCGGGCCGGGTCCAGCTTGCCGACGCCGAATTCCATGAAGTTGTTGTAGCTGGTGACGTCGGTGTAGGGAGTCGGCTTTTCGGCCGTCGAGTAGGGGCTGTGCAGGTTCGTGGCCAGGGGGGCGCCGCGGTGGGCCGGTGTTTCTCCCCAAGCCCGGGAAACGAGGTTGCCGGCGACCATCCCCAAACCTGCGCGCAGGAAATCGCGCCGGCCTTCGAACACGGCGCGGGGAGTGATTTCCGATGGGCGACAGTCGGCGGGGCGGAGGAGAATGGGGGCCATGGCGAGTGGACCGGAATTTCGTCGACCCGTTCGCGTCTTGAAGCTTGCGGGGCGCCGGCAATGGCGTCATCATCGTCGGAACACGTAAAGGAGAGCGGCCATGCGGCAAATCCTCGTCTACGGCGATTCCCTCTCCTGGGGGATCGTTCCGGGAACCCGTCGGCGATTCGATTTCGCGACCCGCTGGCCGGGGGTCCTGGAGACCGGACTGGTCGGTCGCGGGCTCGAGGTTCGCGTCATAGAGGACTGTCTCAACGGCCGCCGCACGGTGTGGGACGATCCCTTCAAACCCGGTCGGCGGGGAATAGACGGTCTTGGACAGCGCATCGAAGTCAATTCTCCTCTGGAACTGGTGATCCTGGTTCTCGGAACCAACGACTTCCAGTCCATGCATCCCCACAGCGCGTGGCATTCCGCCCAAGGCGTGGCCGCCCTGGTTCAGGCCATCCGCTCGGCACCCATCGAGCCCGGCATGCCCGTCCCGCCGGTGCTCGTCGTCGCGCCGCCTCCTTTCGACGATCCCCGGGGTCCGGTCGGCCCCAAATTTGCGGGGGGCGAGGCCAAGTCCTTGGGCCTGGCGGCAGCGCTGCGGGAAGTGGCCTTCACCCTCGGCTGCGCCTATTTCGATGCCGGGACGGTGACCCCCGCCAGCACAGTGGATGGCGTCCATCTCGACGCGGAACAACACCGCCGCCTGGGCGAAGCCCTGGTCACGGTGGTGGCCGATCTAATCGGTCCCGGCGCCTAAATCCGGAAACAGCACGTCGGTGAAACCGAAGCGGGTGAAATCCCTCACCCGCATGGGGAAGAGCTTCCCGATCAGGTGGTCGCATTCGTGCTGGACGACTCGCGCGTGGAAGCCTTCGGCTACACGGTCTATGGGGTTTCCGGCCGGGTCGAAGCCGGTGTAGCGGATGCGGCGCCAGCGCGGCACCACGCCGCGCAGGCCGGGGACCGAGAGGCAGCCTTCCCAGCCTTCCTCCTCGTCTTCTCCCAAGGCCAGGATGGCCGGATTGACCAGGACGGTCCGGGGGATCGGCGGGGCGTCGGGGTAACGCTCGCTCTTGTCGAAACCGAAGATCACCACCTGCAGCCCTACGCCGATCTGGGGGGCGGCGAGACCGACTCCGCCGGCGGCGGTCATCGTGTCGAAAAGGTCGGCGATCAGGGCAGCCAGTTCGGGAGTGCCGAAGGCGGCAACGGGCGCCGCCGGCTCGAGCAAGCGGGCGTCGCCCATGCGGAGGATGGCTTGGACGGCCATGGCTTCAGCGTCGGCGCAGGACGCTCCGCTGGCGCCAGGGGGTCGGCGATTCCGGCGGGGCTCGGCGGCGATGGCCGCGAGCGAGATGCCAAGCGCCCACGACCGCTGCGATTACCAGGACAAGTCCGTAGGCGGCCAGATCGGTTCTCAGGGCGTCGGGCGCAATCGTCGCCTCGCGCAGGCAGAACGCCCACCATGGGAGGGCGCAGCAGGCGAGCGCAAGCCGGCTGGAGGGAGAATAAAGGGGCAGGAAGACCGGGATGGAAAAGGTTCCGGCCAGAATGGCGCAGAGCAGCGGATTGAAGGCGAAGACCCGCAGGGGCCAGAGGATGAGGAGCAGAAGGTCGGGCATCGGAGAAATCCTGGGACGATGCAGGATACTCCGGATTGGGGCCGCCTCCCAAGGGCGGCCCCGGTTTCGGATCAGGTCCGGAAGCGCTGGGCGCTGGAGCGCAATTCCGCCGCAAGGGCGGTGAGAGTGCGCGCCGATTCCGCCGTCTGCTGGGCCGCTGCGTTGTTTTCCTCGGACGATTGGGCAACCCGCTCGACGCGATGGGCAATCTGCTGGCTGGCGACGCTTTGTTCCCGGATGGCGTCGCCAATGTCGGTGACCGCCTGGAGCACATGCCCCACGCTTTCGCGGATTTCGTGAATCGCCGACCCCGCCTGACCGGCCAGATCGACGCCCCGATCCACTTGGCTGACGGCCGATTCCATCTGGTGCAGGGAGCTTGCGGTGTCGTGCTGGATCTTCTCGATCATGTTGCTGATTTCGCCGGTGGCACTGGCCGTGCGCTCGGCGAGCTTCCTGACCTCATCCGCGACCACGGCAAAGCCGCGGCCCGCCTCGCCGGCCCGGGCGGCCTCGATGGCGGCATTGAGGGCCAGCAGATTGGTCTGGTCGGCAACGTCCTTGATCACCTGGACGACGGTGGATATCCGGGCCGAACTCTCGCTCAGGGAATTCATGTTGACCGCCGTTGCCCGCACCGTATTGGCGATGGTGTTGATTTCGGCGATCGCTTCCTCGATCACCCGTCCGCCGTCCTTGGACAGCTGGCCGGCTTGCTCGGCGGTGTTCAGGGCGTCGCGGGCATTGTCGGAAACCTGATTGATGCTGACCGACATCTCTTCGACCGAGGCGGCCATCGACGAGGCCGATTCGCTGGTATCCGCGGAGGCGGTGGCAACCTGCGACGAGGCGCCGGCCAGGGCCGAGGCCGCCTCCTCGGTGCGGGCGACGGAAGCGGTAATCCCCCCGATCATGCCGCGCAGGCTTTCCTGCATCTGCTGCTGGCGCGCCATCAGGCTTTCCCGGTCGCCGGGCTGGA
>SSTA01000215.1 GCA_009469685.1 Azonexaceae bacterium
CACTGCCCAAGGCCGATACTTCGGTCAACAAGGAAGTCGCCGGCGTCGCCGTAACCGGCTACAACTGAGCGGAGCCTTCTCCGCCCTTCCTGGCGGTTCGCGTCTAGCTGGATTGCGCGGATTCGGCTAGGTTGGCGCCTTGGTGCGGCAAGGCGGAATATCCGGTCGCAGGGGAGTCGGGATCAGGCCCCGGTCGCCGCCGGGGCGTGCCTGCCCCCCAGGTTCGCCCCCCGGGGCGTGAGCACCAGCCCTTTCTTGTCAAAGAGCAGAATCGGCACGCAGCGCTGCGGGTCGTGGTAGATGCCGACGCAGTCCAGACACTGGAAGCACGCGTCGTAGCGGATTTCTCCGGTGGGTTCGATGGCGTCGTAGGCGCACTTGGCCTTGCAGCTCTGGCACGGCTTGCCGCATTCCGCTCGACGGGTCAGCCAGTCGAATACCCGGAGCCGGCCGCCCAGGGACATCACGCCCCCCAGGGGGCAAAGAAAGCGACAGAAAGCCTTGTAGTAAAAAGCGCCGGCCAGAAGCAAGAGGACGGCGTAGGTCACGAAGGGCCAGGTTCGGTCGAACCCCACGGTGATGGCCGTCTTGAAGGGTTCCACCTCGTTCAGGCTCTCGCCTTGGCGCGGCAGGAAGAGCGCCGCCCCCACCAGCGCCGCGAGCACCCCGTAGCGCCCCCATTCCAGCCGCTTGGCCAAGGCAAGCGGGACGCGCAGCTTCGGTAGCCTGAGCATCTTCGCCACGGTGCCCACGAATTCCTGCAATGCGCCGAAGGGGCACAGCCAACCGCAGAAGGTGCCGCGTCCCCAGACGACAAAAGTGAGGAGAGTGAAGGCGATGAGCAACAAGGAGATGGGGTCGTAGAGGAAACTGGAAAGCCCCTGGCCGGCCTTGAGCGATTTGAGCGCTCCGGTGACCTGGACGATGGAAAGCTGTCCCTGGGCGTACCAGCCGATCCACACCAGGGTGAAGGCCAGGAAGGCGAAGCGGAAGACCCGCAGCCGGCGGGCATCGACGGAAATCCAGCGGGGGCGCGCCAGGATGACGGCGAGCAGGCCAAGGGCAATGCCCAGGATGGCCAGGTCGCCCGCACGGCCCTTCCAGGCCAGCAGCCATTCAGGAGGCGGCTCCGGCGGATAGACGAAGAGGTTGGCCGGCGGCGTGTATTTCAGGGTTACCGGCTTGTGGGTGAGGACCGGCAGGATCATGCCCTTGGCCCGGGTGATGGTGATCGTGAGGTCCAGGGTCCGCGCCGGGTCCAGCCCGGCTTCGGAGTAAACGCCGAAGAGCCGGGAAACGTTGAGCTCCGGCGGTCCGGCAATACCTTTGGGTTCGAAGCCCTGGTCCCGTAGTTCGTAGAAGAGGTCGTCCTGGGTCATGGCCATTCGGTTCGACTGGCCGCCGGGAACGAAACTGTCGTCGACGATGGGATAACGACCGGCGGAACCGATCCACCACAGATGGCGATTGTCGAAATTGCGGTCCATGGCCGCCTTGTATTGCGCATCGCCGAGGACGGCGCGGCCGATGGTGGGGGTATTGAGATAGGCGATGTAGAGGTCGAGGAAGACTTCGTCGGGATGGGCCAGGGCCTCGTCGTCCACCCCGGCCCCATCGCTGCCGGCGTAGATTTTTTCGACATCGGCGTTGGTGAGGCGTAGGCGGCCGACCATGCCGTTCTGGAGCATTTGCTCGAAGGTGACGGGGTCGTAGACCTCCGGACGAGCCTGCGCTACGGGGCCTTCCTTGCGTTTCTTGGCATAGCCGAGCTTGGCGCGGGCGACTTCCAGGGCGGCTCCGAGGACGGTCTGATTGACGATGCGCACCGAGGCGGTGGCCTTGGCCACGCCGTCCAGGGTGGTCTGGCCGCTGCGACTGCTGCTCGCCCCCGTGCGGTTGCGGGCGGCATTGAGCGCAATGAGGAACTGCTGCTTGATGTTGCGGCCTTCATACTGGGTGATGAATTCCTTCAGCGGCGGCTCCCCCAGTCCTCCGAGAAAAACGGGCTCGTGTTGGCGCAGCAGTTCGACGCCGAGGAAATTGCCCTTCTTGTCGATGGCCACCAGGAAATTCATCGGCGTGCCCTCGAAGCCGGGGATGGGAGCCAGATCAATGGATTCGAGGGCGTAGGCGATGGGTCCCGCTTCGGGCTCGAGTTCGCTCGTCAGCGGCCAGACGGGGATGTCGGACAGTTTTTCCTGAACGTGGAGGGGGGGGCCGAAGCGGCGTTCGACGTCGGCCTTGGCAAGATCGCCGGCAGGGGC
>SSTA01000216.1 GCA_009469685.1 Azonexaceae bacterium
ACGCAATCTCTCGTGGATCTGGCGCGATGCCATTCTCTCCCTAAAGGATTTCGCATCGCTGGCGCCCGCGCTCGTCGCCATCTCCGTCAGCCTTTCGAGCACCACATAGGCGGCAAATACGGTTTGCGATACCTGCTCCGCCAGCATGAGAGACATGCTGTCCAGCTGCTTCTGCCAAGTACCAATCTCTTTGTCCCGCAAGATCATCACGGATAGAGCAGCACCGGCGGCAATGAACAGCGCCGCCGCGATTCCGATCTGCGTCGCCAGCCGGCTGGATCTCATGGCGCCCAAACGTTTCATCTTAGTGAATTCCCTGCCCCCAAGGACGTCACAATCAGTTCTTTCGGCGCCATCTTTGCGCCTTACTTACTTTCTCAAATTCCACCAAATTCAAGCTTCTGAGCCGAACATCTTCGCAGGAAAGACTTGCCGAGCATTCCTGTCTCTAGGTCGGCAACACATACTATCCTAATAATGAATTATGATTCTATCACTTTAGGCCTTGCCTGTTCGTTGTAGAGTAGCGGTCAATGGGGACAGTTCCCGCACATGGTTCAACGCCTAGAAACCAGGCATACGGTTAAGGTGTAAGCGCTGCACCGCTAGCCCCACCTCTTCACAGGGTTATCCTCAGAGATTTCCACAGATTCAGTGAATCGGCTGGGTGCGGCGCAACAATCCGGCTGGCACGCAAGGGCTTGGCGGGACATCGCCCACCTTCGCTCTGCGGCGAAGCTGCGCACAGTCCTGCCACCGCCTAAGCGGTCAGTGCCTTTCGCATCAGTCTTTGTTGGCCTTAGCGTCCGGCAGGGGGGGATCTTTAGCGTTCAAGACCAAAAAGGCTGGCGAACAAGTCGCCATAGATCCTGAGCCTCGACCGGGAGGAGGCGGTCGATGGTGTATCTGCACAACTCCCTGATTCCAGCGCCAACCATCTCTGCACTTGGCCTCATTTCACCTCAGCAAACTAGCCCGGCTTGCCGCCGTAAGGTGCTGTCGCCCAAGGGCGGCAAGCGGCCCCCGCCGCTGGATTCGCCATGTCCACCGGATATCCTGACGGCTTCGCTACGGACTGTTAGTCAGCGTGCATGCCGTTGCGACCACGCGTACGCCGTACCTCTCCCGCTCACCGGTTACAATGTCGCGACCGATGCCTGGGCCCAACCCTAAAGCGATTTCGTCGCTGTCGACCAACATCGGCATCGCCTGGATTGAGGGCGGCGAAGGCGACTGGCCCGCTATGCCGAACGCCACGAGGCCCCGATGCGGGAAAGCGGGACCGAAACATGGAGCGAGGGTCCACATCGTCTCGCCCCTGGCGCCCGGCCGCCCCTTAAAGGAAGCCCTGTGATCTATCCAGCCATTCTCGCCGCTTCGATTTTCCTGCTACTCGCTTTCGGCATCGAGCGTCTTGGTCGCGTTTCGGGGATTCCTTCGGTCGTCATCCTGATTGCGGTCGGCCTCGCCAGCAAGCCGCTGCTGGCGCTCTTCGGACTTAGCCTGGAGGGTATCGACGCAACGGTGCCCGTCATCGGCACAATCGGCTTGATCCTGATCGTCCTTGAAGGCGCCCTCGATATCGAGTTGCGGGCCGATCGCCTGCGCGCAGTCGCGGGCGCCTTTTTGATGGCTTGCGGGGGCTTCGCCGCGTGTACCGGGCTATTCACCCTCGCCGCACTCATGGTTCTGCCGGTGACGCCCGTCCAGGCGGCGGTCCTGGCGGTACCTTTCGCCGTCATCAGCAGCGCTGTGGCCATCCCCAGTAGTAACTTCCTCCCGCCACGCTGTCGCGAGTTCGTGGTTTTTGAAAGCTCGGTCTCCGACATCTTGGGCGTACTGGTCTTCTTCTCGCTGCTCAATTCGGATGGTACGGCGTCGGGCATCCTCCTGGGTCTGGTGGGCGGCGGCGTTCTGTCCCTGCTCCTGGCCATCGTCTGTGCCGTCGGCCTGACCCTGACCTTGATGCGCTTCGACGGGCACATACGCTTCATCCCGCTCCTGGCCGGACTTTTCGGCCTCTACGCGGCAGGCAAGCTGCTGCATCTGTCGCCGCTGATCATGGTATTGCTGCTCGGCCTCGCACTGAACAATCCAACGCTGATCACGCGCTTCCGACCCTTTCGCGGCTGGATCGACGATCAGTACGAGGCGACATTGAATGATTTCAAACTCTTGATCCTCGAGCTGACTTTTGCCGTGCGCGGTTTCTTCTTCATACTTCTCGGATACTGGACGAACCTGTCCGATCTTGCCTCCTGGCAGGCCGGGTTGGCAGCCGCCTTGGTCCTGGCGGTGATCTACGGAAGCCGCCGCCTCATGCTGCGTCTGATCCATTCAGAGTTCGCGGTGCCCTTGACCTGGATCGCCCCGCGAGGATTGATTACCGTTCTACTCTTCCTCGCAGCCAAGGAACATCTGCAGTTGCCCCGCTATCTGGATGGAACCGTTATCTTGGTCGTTCTGGCTTCGGCCACCCTGATTGCTGTAGGCCGGTTCCGATGGGTTCCGGAAAAAACGGCTTCAACCGGAGAAAGTCCCGAATCCACCTGATGGAAAGGAAGCCCCATGCAGCTCATCGTCATTGCGACCATCGCCGTCGCCATCGTTGGCGTAGCCTTTGCCATGCAGAACAATGTTCCGGTCACGGTGAACTTCCTTCTGTGGCGTTTCGACAGTTCCCTCGCCATGGTGCTGCTTCTCGCGCTCGCGTTCGGCGCAAGCATCGTCGCCCTGTTGACGACCCCGGCAACCCTGAAACGGCAGTGGCAATTTGCTCGCCAGAAGCGCCGAATCGAAGAGCTGGAAAGAATTGGCGAAGACCAGCGCCGCCGGATTTCCGAATTGGAGCGCCAACAGGCCCCCGCTGACAGCGGGCCTGGGGCCGAACGGACCCCTGCAATCGAGTTCAAGCAGGTCGCCGCCACCCGAGATCGGGATGCAGGAGAAGGATCGACCTAGCTGCAAGCGATGGCGTCCGCCGCCCGGAGATTTCATTTACCTGGCCTCGGGCGTAACCGCGCGGCCCATCAGACGATGACCCGGTGACCCGACCCGGGAAAGAGCAAGCGCCATTTTCCTTGAAACGATCGAGCTAGCTCCGGGGTCCTTGGCTGCGGCACGATAGGCGCCAAGCATTCCCGCCCCTGGCTCATTCCGCATCGCCAATTCGGCCCCGCCTGCCGTCGCAATCCTGTGTCGCATTTCCTACACGGGTGCCACAAGCGCTGATCACGTCCATGGTTTTTACTTACAGATCAATATCATAGACCTTGGCACCGGCCTTGCTATCGAAGCAGCAGGAGGCTTCTACGATGGCGGCAAAGACCCTGACGATCAACGACACCACCCTGCGCGACGGCGAGCAGTCGGCGGGAGTAGCCTTCAGCCTGGAAGAGAAGCTGACCATCGCCCGGGGGCTGGCCGCCCTGGGGGTCCCCGAGCTCGAGGTCGGCATTCCGGCCATGGGCGCGGAGGAGCGCGACTCGATCCGCGCCGTGGCCGCGCTGAACCTGCCGGCGAAATTGATGGTGTGGAGCCGCATGCACCGGGCCGACATCGCTGCGAGCGCCGGTTTGGGCGCCCAGTTGATCGACATTTCGGTGCCGTCTTCGGACCAGCACCTGGCCTACAAACTGCGCCAGGATCGCGCCTGGCTGCTGCGGGAACTGCCCAGCTATATCGCCATCGCCCGGGATCTGGGCCTGGAGGTGGGGGTGGGCTGCGAGGATGCTTCCCGCGCCGACGTGGATTTCCTCTGCCGCCTGGCCGAAGCCGCCGAGAAGGCGGGCGCCCGGCGTCTGCGCTTTGCCGACACCCTGGGCATTCTGGAGCCTTTCGGAACCTTTGAGCGCATTGCTCGCCTGCGCTCGGCCTGCGGATTGGAAATCGAGATGCACGCCCATGACGACATGGGTCTGGCCACCGCCAACACCCTGGCCGCCTGCAAGGCCGGCGCCACCCATGCCAACACGACGGTCAATGGCCTGGGTGAGCGGGCCGGCAACGCCCCCCTGGAGGAAGTCGTATTGGGCTTGAAGAAGCTTTACGGCATCGAAACCGGTGTGGATCTGAAGGGCTTTCCCACCTTGTCCGAGCAGGTCGCCGCTGCTTCCGGCAGGGCCGTGCCGTGGCAGAAGAGCGTGGTGGGCGATGGCGTCTTCACCCATGAAGCGGGAATCCATGTCGATGGCCTCCTGAAGCACCCGGACAATTACCAGGGCTTCGATCCCGGCGAGGTGGGCCGCGCGCACCGCATCGTACTCGGCAAGCATTCCGGCAGCCGGGCCGTGGCCCTGGTTTACAGCCGCCTGGGCGTGCATCTGGACGAAGTGGCCGCCCAGGGCCTGCTGCCCGCCATTCGGGCCTTTGTCAGCCGCCACAAGCGCCCCCCAGAAGAAGCCGATCTGCTCGCCCTTCTGGCCGAGGAAGGAAACGCCCACCATGCCTGAGGCCGCCGCCATGCCCCTGCCGAATGCCGCCATCCCCACCCTGCTCACCCTGGTGCGGGAAGACGTTCGCTGCGTTTTTGCGCGCGATCCGGCAGCCCGTTCCCTGTTCGAGGTCGCCGCCACCTACCCCGGCGTGCATGCCATCGTCGCCCATCGCTTCGCCTTCCGCCTCTGGCAGGCCGGTTGGCGCTTCACGGCCCGCTTCCTGGCCTTTCTGGCCCGCGCCCTGACCAACGTGGATATCCACCCCGGCGCCACCATCGGCCGCCGTTTCTTCATCGACCACGGTGCCGGCGTCGTCATCGGGGAAACCGCCGAAATCGGCAACGACGTCACCCTGTACCACGGCGTCACTCTCGGCGGAACCTCCTGGAACAAGGGCAAACGCCACCCCACCCTGGCCGACGGCGTGGTCGTCGGAGCCGGCGCCAAGATTCTCGGGCCCATCCGCATCGGGGAGCGGGTCCGCGTCGGCGCCAATTCGGTGGTGGTCAAGGAAGTGCCGGCCGACCGCACGGTCGTAGGTGTTCCGGGACGCATCGTGGATACCCGGGCCGGGACCGGGAGACCGGAGGACGGCATCAGCCTGGACCACAATCTCTTGCCCGACCCGGTGGCCAAGTCCATCGCCTGCCTGATCGAGCGGATCGAGACCCTGGAGTCGGAACTCGCCGTACTGCGCCATGGCGAGCCACCGCCAGCCCATGACGGCCGATGTCTCGTCTGCTCCGCCGGCGACCTCTGTTGCGAAAGCGCCGAGATGCACGCGTCACCCTCCATCCCCTGCGATTCCGTCACCTGAGGCGCCATGGACCTGCTCGACTTCTCCGACTGCCAACTCTATTTCGAAGAACCTCTGGCCCCGCCCGTAGACGCCCTGATCCGCCAGGCTTCCGACGAGTATGGCCAGGAAGGCGCCGAACTCGCCCTGCTGCGCGCCCACCTGCTGGCGCCGGAGAACCTCATGGTGCTGGTGGGCCTGTACCGTTATTACTTCTACCAGCACCGCCTGGAAGATGCCCTGGTCGTCGCCGAACGGGCCATGACCCTCTCGGGCCGGCAACTCGAGCTTCCAGCGGACTGGTCTCAATTGGACGAAACCCGCCTGGGCGGTGCCGCGCGCACGTCGTTCGGCCTCTTGCGATTTCATCTTCTGGCGCTGAAGGCGGCCAGCATCGTGCTGCTGCGCCTGGGACGGATCGCCGCTTCCCGGGCCCGCCTGCTCAAGCTCGCCGCCCTAGACAGCCGGGACCAGTTGGGTGCCGCCAAACTCCTTGAAGTAGTCGATGCCTTCCGCTCGTCGGAAGATTCCGAATTCAACCTTGCCCCTGCCTGAGGAAGCTGCCATGGACCAAGAACTCACCCTTGCCGAAGCGATGGAGGAACTCACCTCCGCCGAGGATTTCCTCGATTTTTTCGCCGTGCCCTATGATGCCAAGGTCGTCCAGGTGAACCGCCTGCACATCCTGCAGCGCTTCCACGACTACCTGGCCCGCCAGGCCCCCAACCTGCCGCCCGAGGAAGAGGCCCAGCGCGGCATCTACCGCCTGTGGCTGGAACGGGCCTACCAGGACTTCGTCACCTCGGACGCCCTGACCGAGAAAGTCTTCGCCGTCTTCCACCATGTGGACAAGCCGGAAGGTGGATCCAGTTCCTTCGTCCCCCTCGACAAGATGTTCCAGCCATGATGGATGCCCGCTGGGACTACGGCGAGGCGGTGCGTCTGATCCGCAACGTCCGCAACGACGGGACCTATCCGGGCCTCGACCCGGGTGCTCCCCTGGTGCGCCGGGGCAGCATCGGCTATGTGGTTGACGTGGGCACCTTTCTCCAGGACCAGATCATCTATTCGGTGAATTTTCTCGACGAGGGCCGCATCGTCGGCTGCCGCGAAGAGGAACTGATCGGCGCCGACGAACCTTGGACGCCTTCCCGCTACGAATTCCGCGACAAGGTCCGGGCGCGCCTCGCCCTGGCCGTGGGCGGTCAGGTCCTGATCGCCGCAGGGGACCGGGGCGAGGTCATCAAGGTCATCCGCGACGCCCCCAGCGGGGTCGCCTATCACATCCACTTCGACACCCTGCCCGGCCGCGTGCTGCTGATCCCGGAAAGCAATCTAGAGTCTGCAGCGGACGAAGAAGCCAGCGATGACTGACGGCTATCTCGAACTCAAGCTCTCCTGGGAGCTCTACCGACGCGGCCCCGAGACCCTGGCCGCCGAGGAAAAGGGGCGTCTCGCCCAGGTGGCCAGCAATCAGCGGAAAATCGAAGCGCGCATCCTCGGCACCCCCGAGGCTGCCGGGGTCATGATTCCCCAGGCGACCCTCATGGCGCGCCTGGACGAGATCCGGCGCCGCTACGAGGATGCCGCCGCCCTTGACGCCGACCTCGAGCGGCTTGGTCTGAGCCGCGACGATCTGGCCGCGGCGGTCACTCGGGACCTACATGTCGAAGCGGTTCTGGAGCGGGTCGCCGCCGCCGTGGAACCGGCCAGTCAGATCGATGCGGAGATCTATTACCGCCTCCATCCGGACGCCTTCAATCGCCCGGAAATGCGCGCCATGCGCCACATCCTGGTGACCTGGACCACCCCTGCCGAACGGACCGCCGCTGCCGTCCTTCTGGCGAACCTGCGGCCCAGCCTCGCCACTGCCGACGATTTCGCTGCCGCCGC
>SSTA01000029.1 GCA_009469685.1 Azonexaceae bacterium
CGTGCAGCCTCCCGTACCCGTGAGCAGCATTTCCATCGGGCGTGGAGCTAGGTTACGGCCGCCGGCGTCCGGGGCGCCATCCATGGCTACCGCATGCCCGCTTCCAGTTTCCCCCAGAAAAGACATTCCGGCATCCGTACCAAGCCAGCGTACCGTGCATTCCATCGCTATCTCCAAATGGTCGAATTGTATTTCAGTGGGGAAGGACGAGGCCAGGGATCCCAATGCCGCAGCGCAGCAAATATTTAAAATTGACCGACCTTAAAGTTTCCAAATTTCTGGTTACATATTGCGAAAATTGTTGATCGATATTTGATTTAATAGTGTAAAAACAATTAACTGAAATAATTCGATTACATCGATTACATGATTCAAATAAAGATGCGGCGATGCACAAAAAAAGCTTGCATGCCGGCTCTTGTGGAGGCACAATTCGAATCGTTGGAACTGAACTCGTAAGCCCCAACCAAGGTGCTCGCGATCGAGGTTCAAGGTGTCTCCTCCACCCTCCTCCTTTGGTGTGGATTTACGCGGCTCTCTGGGCCGCGTTTTTTTTGCTCATGGCGGTTGTACGCCGTACTCTCCTGCCGATGTGGAATGCTGACGTTCGTGCTATTCTCCGGCGCCGAGGGGGATGTCATGCCAATCAGCATCGATGCCTGCGTTGCACAGCATCAAGGAGACCGAAAGGAGCAGCAGGACCGGGTGGCCATACTGCCGCACAGCCGGGCTCGCGGTGTTGTCCTCGCGGTGGTTGCAGATGGGATGGGCGGCCATACAGGGGGTGTCTTGGCCGCCGAACAGGTCGTGCATACCGCCCGTACCAATCTCGAGCAATACGCGCCGAGTGAAGACACCGACCGGCACCTGCTGGAAAACAGTCTCCTCGAAGCCCATACCATGATCAAGGCTTCGCGGTTCATGAACGAAAAGGACCCGCACAGCACGGCGGTCCTTTTGCTTCTACGGCCGGGGAGGGTCAGTTGGGCGCACTGCGGTGACAGCCGTCTGTACCGATTCCGTTCCGGGCAACTTACCTTCCGTACGACGGACCACTCCTATGTCGAACATCTCGTGGCCAGCGGAAAGATCACCCCCGAACAGGCTGCGGTCCATCCCAATCGCAATATTCTGTTGACTTCGCTAGGCGGGCGCGAAGAGCCGCGTTGCGATTTCGGTACGGCGATCGATCTGGGCGGGGGGGATGCCTTTGTTCTCTGCTCAGACGGACTGTGGGCCTATTTCGACGCGGCAGAAATGGGGGCGATCATCGCCGAGAAAAGCGCGCGCGATGCCTCCGAGACGCTGATCAGTCTGGCGCGAACGCGCGCCCGAGGCGAGGGCGATAATCTGTCCCTGGCCATCATCAAGCTCAATGAGGTTGAGGCCAAGAAGCCGGCAGTCATGGCGGGGTTCCGGCGCCCCGCCTGATCCAGCGGGCAACGCGAGCCAGACTGCGACGATTTATTTGCGGCCAAGGCCGCCGAGCAGTGCGGCGACTACCTTGCGGGGCTTGTGGGGATCCGGCTTGGCAGGGGCTTGGGGCGAATCCGGCACTTCGCCGCGGGCCTCGTAGGGTTTGCTGAAATCGAATCCATCCGGCGCTACCGCTGCCTTGCGGCTCCCCCGTTCCGCCCGCTCGGGACGATTGGCCACCGGAGCCCTCGCCGGGGGTGCCGAGCTGCGCCGCTTGCGATTTCCGGGAGGGTATTCGTAATGGGGCTCGGGTTCGAACCCTGGTACTTCCACTTGCTCGATGGGGCGCTTGATCAGTTTTTCGATCTCGACGAGATAGACGACTTCGTGGGCGCTGACCAGCGAAATGGCATTGCCTTGCTTGCCGGCACGGCCGGTACGCCCGATGCGGTGGACGTAATCTTCGGGCGTGTGCGGCAATTCGTAATTGATGACGTAGGGCAGGTCATCGATATCCAAGCCGCGGGCGGCGACATCGGTCGCCACAAGAACATGGGTGGTGCCGGCCTTGAAAGCGTCAAGCGCCTTCAGGCGGTCGAGCTGGCTCTTGTCGCCGTGGATGGCGTCGGCGTGGAGACCGGCCCTCTGGAGTTCCCGCGCGAGTCGGCCGCATCCTTGCTTGGTGCGAACGAAAACGATGGCCTGGGTAATGTTTCCCGATTTCAACAGCTTGACGAGCAAGCCGCGCTTGCCGAAGTCGGATACCGGGTGGACGCGATGGGCGATGGTATCGGATACCTGATTGCGCCTGGCGACCTCGACCAGAACCGGAGCCTTGAGCATCGAGTCGGCAAGCTTCTTGATTTCTTCCGAGAAGGTGGCCGAGAAAAGCAGGCTCTGGCGATTCTGTGGCAGGAGCTTAAGGATGCGGGTGACATCGGGGATGAAACCCATGTCGAGCATGCGGTCCGCCTCGTCGAGGACCAAGGCCTGGACTGCTGCAAAGCTCACCGACTTCTGCTCGACGTGATCCAGCAATCGACCCGGCGTGGCGACCAGGATTTCGATACCCCGCCTCAACTCTTCGATCTGCGGCTTGATATCCACGCCGCCGAAGGCACACATCGCCCGCAGGGGCGTGTGCTTGCTGTATGCCTTGACCGACTCGAAAACCTGGAGTGCCAGCTCCCGGGTCGGCGCCAGAATCAGAGCGCGAACGGGATGGCGGGCGGGCGAAGGACTGCTGCTCGCGTGGGGCAGCAGACATTGAAGAATCGGAAGAGTGAAGGCCGCTGTCTTGCCCGTGCCGGTCTGGGCGCCGCCCATGATGTCCTGGCCGGCTAGCACCAAGGGGATGGCCTTGGCCTGGATGGGAGTCGGACGGGTGTAACCCTC
>SSTA01000030.1 GCA_009469685.1 Azonexaceae bacterium
GGATAGGCCGCGGCGGCGACGATCTGCGCCCGCAGGTCGTCCGCCTTGCGGTGGAAACCGGCATAGCGGTCGAGGGCGTCGTCGAGCGTACCGGTCCGTTCGGATGCCCGCACGAGGGCCAGCAGCAGTTCGGGAAAGACGCCGCCGCACTGCTCCATGGCCGCCGAGAGCGAGTGTCCATCACCCAAGCCCCGGGCGACTTCGCCGACGACCTGCCGGTCGGCTGGTCTGTCCTCATTTTCGGCCAGGGTGGCCAGCGCTTCGCGAAGGGGAATCCCGGCCCGCAGGAGGGTCAGCAACTGATCGCAGAAAATCACCAGGGGAAAGCGCGCTCCACGGCTGAACAGTTTGGGCCGCAGGCTCAGCACCTGGACGCCGTCCGCCGTCAGTTGGCGTCTTGCGGCGGCGGTATCGACAGCATCGACGGCGCGTTCGCCGAGGGCACCATCCGCTTCGAGGACACGGGCAAGGTAGCGCATGGTTCAACGATTGGCGATGTCGGCGTCTTCACCGCCCCCGCCAGGCCTGCCGTCCCGACCGTAGGACATGATTTCGTAATCGAGATCACCCCCCGGCACGCGGTAGACATAGGCGTTGCCCCAGGGATCGGCCGGCAGGGCCTTCTTGAGGTAAGGCCCTGCCCAGCGCTGCTCGCCCGCAGGTCGCGCGACCAGGGCGGCGAGTCCCTGATCGGCGCTGGGAAAATGACCGGTATCCAAGCGGAACTGGTCCACCGCCTTTTCGAAGGCGTCGATCTGGGCACGGGCGACCTTGACCTCCGAGCGCCCCACCTGGGCGAAGAAACGCGGCGCCACGTAGCCCGCCAGGAGGCCGATGATCACCAGGACCACCAGCATCTCCAGCAGCGTGAAGCCTCGCCTGCGGCCCCTGGCGCCGCCCTCGCTCAAGCGAAGCTTTCGGTCATCAGATTGGAGAACCATTGCTTCATCTGATTGAAGTTTTCCGCATTCGGCCCGGGAGCCTCGACGGCGCCGGTGACGCTCTTCATCGTCCCGGTTGCCGGGTCGTAGGCCAGGATTGCCGTCAGCCAGGAGGCGGTGGTTGCGGTGATCGGCGAGAAGCACGCCGAGTTGGTCACCGGGGCGGCATCCGGGGGCAGCCCCTTGAATCCACGAAGGATGGCGTCGACGCAGACCTTGGCCTCCTGGTTGGCAATATGCCCGGCCTTTGGCTGGGTCGTCGCCGCAGCATCGCCGATGACGTGGATCGCCCGGGCGGCGGTCGATTCGTAGCTGAGGACGTCGACCCCTGCCCAACGGCCGCCGACATTGTTGAGGCCGGCAGTGGCGATGATGCCTCCCGCCCGTTGCGGCGGAATGGCGTTGATCACATCGCCTTTGACCGGTCCGGCAGAGGTATTCACGGTCCCCGCCGCGGCGTCGATGGACAGGATCGAGACTCCCGGACGGTAATCGACAATGCCGGCATAGGTCAGGTTGAAGGCGTTGCCGAAATTAACCGCCTCGGCGACGATTTTCGGATTGGCGTCGAGAACGATGACCTTGGCCCCGGGATTGTTGCGTTTGAGATAGTCGGCCACCAGGCAGGCCCGCTCGTAGGGACCAGGCGGGCAACGATACGGCGCGGCCGGGATGCTCATGACGAAAACGCCCCCCCGTCGAAGGGTCTTGATCCGGTCGCGCAGGGCGGTGGTCTGAGGTCCCGCCTTCCAGGCATGGGGAACCAGGGTCTGGGCAGCGGCCGATTCGAGGCCGGGAATCACATCGAATTCAATTCCCGGAGCGACGATCAGGCGATCGTAGGGAAGGCGGGTGCCGCTCTTCAGCATCACCTGCTTGCCCACCGGGTCGATTCCTGTCACCTCGCCGGTCACCACGCTGATGCCATAGTTCCGGCGCAAGCGGTCGTAGCCGAAGGAGAGGCTGCTCATCGCCAGCGAGCCGTTCAGCACCAAATTGCTCATGATGTTCGAGGTATAGGTTGTCGCACGCTCGACCAAGGTCACCTTGACCCCGCTGCCGCCCCACAGCCGCAGATACTTGGCCGCGGTGGCGCCCCCCATACCCCCTCCGATGACCACTACCCGGCCGCTGATCCCGAGATTGGTCGGAACGGGAACCGGGTTGGTGCTGGCAGGGATCCAAATCGGATTGGCACCCAGCAGGCTGGTGGGCAATCCGTCGGCAAAGGCGCGGGAAATGGGCGCGGCGAGAGCGCTGAGGCCAAGGCCCAGCGTGAATTTTCTGCGATCGATGGTCATGGCTTCTCCCTCAGCGCTGGCTTGCGAAATAGTTGGCGATCGCCTTGATCTGGGCGTCGTTATAGCCCAGGGCGTGGACCCCCATAATTCCCTTTTCGCCGGGCTGGGCCGTCGCTTCGGCTTTCATTTCGGTCATTTCCTTGGCGATCTCGGCTGCGGATTTGCCGCTGAGTTTTTCGAATCCGGAGACTGCCCGGCCATTGGTGCCGTGGCACTGGAAACAATTTGCCGCCAGCAGGCGGCCGGCAGGCGGATAGGTAGTCACCTGCGCCAGCGCGGATCCGGATCCGGCCGCCGCAAGCACCAGGCAGGGAATCAATCGATGAATCATGGAAGCCTCCTTGAGTTGGTTTAAAAAACGCGGGAATTTTTCCCACGTTTTTGTTTAGAATATTCGCAACCACTAAAGCAGTCAACGTTCCGTGTAAATTTTTCCCACGCACTGATAGAATGAGACCTGTTTTCATTAACTCGCAGTTGCCACCTTGCCCGACGCCACACCCAGCCCTTCGCTGCTTTCGGCACTGGCCCGCATTCTTTCCCCGGTGGCCCGCCTGATGCTGGCCCGTGGAGTCACCTTGCCGCTGGCCGTCGAACTGCTCAAACGGGTCTACATCGATGTCGCGCGGCGCGATTTCCGCCTCGAGGGCAAATCAGCCACCGACAGCCGTATCAGCTTGTTGACCGGCGTCCATCGCAAGGACGTCCGCCGTCTTCGCGAACTGCCGGCGGCGCCGAGCGAACTCCCGGCCAAGGTTTCCTTTGGCGCCCAGGCGGTCGCCCGGTGGACGACGGTCGCTGATTTCCTCGATTCCAGCGGACAGCCGCGCGCCCTTCCCCGCCAGGCCCGCGCCGGGGAAGCGTCGTTCGAGTCTCTGGTCGGCGGCATCAGCCGAGACATCCGCCCCCGCTCCCTGCTCGACGAATGGCTGCGGCTGGGGATCGTGCGTATGAACGAGCGGGATGAGGTCGTACTGATCACCGCCGCCTTCGTCCCTCGCGATGGCGAGGACGAGAAGCTGGCTTACTTCGGCCACAACCTCGGCGACCACGCCAGCGCCGCTGCCGACAACGTGATTGGCCACTCCCCAGCCTGGTTTGAGCGCAGCGTCCATCACACGGAAATGACGCAGGAGGCGGTTGTCGCGCTGCATGCCCTGGTGGCTGACCAGGGCATGGCCCTGCTCCAGGATCTTCACCGCCACGCCGAGGCTGCCGCGCCGCCTGAACCCGGCGATCGCGGCGAGCGTTTCACCTGCGGCATCTATTTCTACAGCAAACCCACCCTTGAGGACGACAGTTGAGACTGCTGCGCCCCCTCGCCTTCGCCACGCTCCTCGCCCTCTGCAGCCTCGGTCGCGCCGCCCCGGTATGCATCGATCCCGAGATTCCCGAACTCCCATCGCACGGCAGTGACGCCGGTGGGATAGGCGGCACCGGAGCGCCAAGTTCCGGTGGGGGAACCGGCGGAACTGGGGACCCGGCGGCGGGAGGAGGAATCGGCGGTACCGGCACACCGGCACGGGGTGGGATAGGCGGCACCGGAGCGCCGCTGGCCAACGGCGAGACGATAGGCATCTTCGGCACCATCACCGGCTTCGCCTCGGTCTGCATCAACGGTCTCGAGGTTCACTTCGACGATCATGTCAAAGTGACCGAAAATGGCGACCCCGCCGCCCCCGCCCAGCTCGCCGTCGGTCAGGTGATCTCGGTCGAAGCCGTCGGTACGCCTCGCGGCCCCGTGGCCCGTAACATCGCCATCGTGCACGCGCTCGCCGGCCCGATCACCCATGTGTCCGGTAATGGAAAGACCATCACCGTGATGGGGCAGCCTGTCCACCTGTCAGCGGCCACCCGCATCGTCGGCCAGCCCGGATCCTTTGCGGTCGGTCAACGGGTCAAGGTGAGTGGATTGCGCGATGGTGCCGGCAACGTCGTCGGGACCCGCATCCAGGCGGCCCCCGATCTTGTCCAGGCAGCCGTATCGGGACACGTCGTCCGAGATGCCAAGGGAGCGGCGGTCGGCCAGATTCCCGTGGCGGGAGGCCTGGCCAACGGAGACGTCATCGCGAAGGGACATTGGACTGGGCATGAACTTTCTGCCCAGACGGTGATTGCTGACCCCAGCTTCCGCTTCTCCGAAAGCACGCGTCGAGTCGTGGTCGAAGGCATCGTCGCTACCCGCCCGGACGGTCAATCGATCTCTGCCTCGGGCATCAATGCCCGAATCGGCCCGCGAACCCGGGTGGAAGGCGACCGGCAGTTGATCGACAACGTCCGGGTCCGCATAGATGGGCGGCTGACCGGTTACCGCCGGATCGAGGCAGACCGGATCGACATCCTCGGTCCCGCCGGAGGAAATTCAGGAGAGCCGAGCAGGCAGACGGGAATAAAGGCCCAGGGACCGCTGGGGGGAAAAGCCCCCGCGGCGGCAACTGACGATCGCGCGGTAGCAAGTACGACGGACCGCGGGGAAGCGAGCGGTGGCACGGAAAAACAAGAGAAGGGCGACAAGCCCCAACGATCCGGAACCGTCGAAAAAATCGAAAAGCCGGAGACACCCGAGAAGGTCGAGAAACCTGAGAAGGTCGAGAAACCTGAGAAGGTCGAGAAACCTGAGAAGGTCGAGAAGCCCGAGAAGGTCGAGAAGCCCGAGAAGGTCGAGAAACCCGAGAAGGTCGAGAAGCCCGAGAAGGTCGAGAAACCCGAGAAGGTCGAGAAACCCGAGAAGGTCGAGAAACCCGAGAAGGTCGAGAAACCGGAAAAAAGGGATTAGCGCCCGCCTTCCCGCCCAGACGCAGGAAATAATCGGCCCTAGCACGCCACCTTGGAAGAGGTCCCCCAGTCCTCCGCTTACGATGGGTCGATGGAAGAAAAAACCTGGGCCGCCGCCAACATCGCCTCCCGCCCGGCCGGCGTCTCCAGGCTGATTCGGCCTAGGGCGCCATTGCGGTAGTCGGTGATGAGAATACCCGCAGCCTTTTCCCGATCCGGTTCGCCACCGCGACCCTTGACCAGACAGCCGCGCTTCCTGGCCACCGCCTCAAGTACTCCCGCGGCATCGAATGCCGCCGGGTCGAACCCGTACCTGACCCCCAGCAACTGAGGATAGTGGTCCAGGAGGAAGCCCGCGAGCCAGGTGGCCACTTCCTCGTCGATGTAGGCATTGATTCCCACCGCGTGGCTGGCGGCGAGCTTGAGGCCATCGGCTTCGTGCTCGATCTTGGGCCACAACAGACCGGGCGTATCGTAAATACAGAGACGCGAACTGATGTCGATGCGCTGCTGGCTCTTGGTCACCGCCGGTTGGTCTCCCACCGCGGCGACTTTCTTCTTCACCAGGGCATTGAGCAGGGTCGATTTGCCCACGTTGGGGATGCCCATGATCATCAGGCGCAAGGGTTTGACCGCATCTTTGCGGTGGGGCGCCAATTGCTGGGCGAGACCGGGAACGCGGGCCACGTCGGCGGGCTTCTTGCAGGAAATGGCCACCGCCTTGACGCCGGGCTGGCGTCCGTAATGGTCGAGCCAAGCGCGGGTGGCGGCGGGATCGGCGAGGTCCGCCTTGTTGAGGAGCTTCAGGCAAGGCCGCTGGCGAAAGGCGCGCAATTCATGAATCATCGGGTTGCTGCTGGCTTCCGGCAGGCGGGCATCCACCACTTCGACGACCACGTCGGCGTGGGCCAGCGTTTCCGCCGCCTTCTTGCGAGCCGAGGTCATGTGCCCGGGGAACCACTGGATGGTCATGGA
>SSTA01000031.1 GCA_009469685.1 Azonexaceae bacterium
AGAAGCGGGGCTTGGGTACCGCCTCGACGGTCGCCGGAATCAGGGTGTAGGGACGCGTGAGGTAGTGGTATTGCAGTGCCGGTTCGTAGATCTGGGCGGTGAAGGTGATCTCGTCCTCGGTGTACGACTGTGCCGGGTCCAGGTGCTTCGGCCGCTCGGTGAAGGCCGTGTAGAGCATATTGCGGCCGGCATCCTCCTCCGGGTAGGGGTCGTTCCACTGCTGGCCGCAGGCGGCGAGGCAGACCACAAATCCGGCGGCGACGAAGGCTTTGAACGGCTGACGCATGGCGAACAGTTTATCAGTCCCGGCCGCCAGGTTCCCGTCGCGGACGCCGACAATCCCATCCTCCCAACGGAGAGCTGTCACCCGACGCCATTTTCCGGATAATATTTCGTCATGGGTAACCTCCTGTTGCGCAGCGCCTTCCTCCGGGACCTCGAAGCGGCCCACGCCAAAGAAGCCTTGATGGCCAAGGCCGGAGCGGCCGCGGCGGTCTGGGCGGCCGACCTGGCGGTCGATGCCGGCCTGCCCATCCTGATCCTGGCCGGACCCGGAAACAATGGCGGCGATGCCTTCGTCGCCGCCCGCCATCTGCGGGAACGCAGCTTCGACGTCCATCTTGTCTTCGTCGGCGATCCCGACGGGCAATCGCAGGACGCCGTGTCAGCGCGGGTCGAATTCGTCGCTGCGGGCGGGGTCTGCAAGACCGAGATTCCCGAATTGCTCCGCTGGGGTCTCGTCGTCGACGGCCTTTTCGGCATCGGCCTGAGTCGCGCCCCGGAAGGCGTCTACGCCGACTGGATCCGCTACGTAAACCGCCTGGCCGAGCGGGACGGATGTCCGATCCTCGCCCTGGACTGCCCCTCCGGTCTCAATGCCGATACCGGCCGGGCCTACGGGCCGACGATCGTCGCCTCCCACACGCTGACCTTCCTGGCGGCAAAACCGGGCTTATACACCGCCGATGGGCCGGACCATTGTGGGTGCGTGCGCATCGACTATCTGCAATTGGACGGGGCGCTGGGCGATTGCCCCGGCGGCTGCTTGAACAGTCGCGAAGCCTTTGCCGAGCATCTCCTTCCGCGGCGCCGGAATACGCACAAAGGAAGCTTTGGCAGCGTCGGCGTCGTCGGCGGTGCCCACTCGATGGTCGGTGCCGCTCTGCTCGCCGGTCGGGCCGCCCTGCGCCTGGGGGCGGGCCGCGTCTATCTGGGGCTGGTCGATCCCGACGCCCCCTCCTTCGACCCCGGCTGCCCGGAACTGATGCTGCGCAAACCCGAAGGCGTCCTCGAAGCGGGACTCACCGCCCTGGGCTGCGGCCCCGGGCTGGGGAACAGCCTGATCGCCAACGAACTGCTTGAAAAGGCGCTGACGGTCGATCTTCCCCTGGTCCTCGACGCCGACGCCCTCAACCTGATCGCCTTCGAACCGGCCTTGAAGAAAGCCGTCGCCGAGCGGACTTCATCCACCGTGCTCACTCCCCATCCCCTTGAAGCGGCCCGCCTCCTGGATTGCGATCTGGCCGACGTTCAGGCCGACCGCATCGGCACCGCGACCGAACTTGCGTGGCGCTTCGATTCCCATGTCGCGCTCAAGGGTTGTGGAACCGTCATCGCTTCACCGAAGGGACAGTGGTGGATCAACCCCACAGGCAATCCCGGGCTGGCCTCGGCCGGCACCGGCGACACCCTGACCGGCTTTGTCCTCGCCCTTCTTGCCCAGGGGTGGACCCCTGAAGCTGCGCTGCTGGGCGGGGTCTACCTGCACGGCGCGGCAGCCGACACCCTGGTGACCTCCGGCATCGGACCCGTAGGACTGACCGCCAGCGAGTTGGTCGACACCGGGCGCCGTCTGCTCAACCGCTGGATCCATGGTGGCTGAGCAGCATCCCCTGCGGGGGATACTGCTGCTCTTCTGTTCCCTCTTCTTCTTCGCCGCCCTCGACGCCACCGCCAAGTTTCTCACCCAGACCTACAGCGTTCCCCTGCTGGTCTGGGCGCGTTACGTGGTCCATTGCCTCTTGATGGCGGCGCTGGTCGGACCCCGTCTGGGCTGGGACCTGGTCCGCACGCGCCAACCCCTGCTGCTGGTGGTTCGCGGCCTTTGCCTGGTGGGCTGCACCGGCTTCGGGGTCGCCGCCCTGGCCCGCATGCCGCTGGCGGAAACGACTGCCATCGCCTTCACCGCCCCGCTGCTGGTGGCGCTCATGGCCGGTCCGACCCTCGGCGAACGGCTGACTCCGCTGCGCTGGGGCGTCGTGGCGGCGGGATTCGCCGGCGTTCTGCTCATCGCCCGCCCCGGTGCCGGAATCACTCCCGACGGGGTCGCCCTGGCCCTGGGAGCCGCCTCCTGTTTCGCCGCCTACCAGATCCTCACCCGCTATCTTGCGGCGAGCGAATCGACCCTCACCATGCTCTTCCACACCGCCCTCGCCGGATCCGTAGTCATGACCCTGGCCTTGCCGCTGTACTGGGACGCCCTCGTGACCCCACCCCTGGGCGACGCCCTGCTCATCTGCGCCTTGGGAATCCTGGGCGGAACCGGTCATCTGCTGCTGACCCGGGCATTTCGCCACGCACCGGCTTCGCTGATCTCGCCCTTTACCTACCTGCAACTGGTCTGGGCCACTCTGCTGGGCGCGGCGGTCTTCGGCCATTGGCCCGACGGCTGGGCCTTTACCGGCATGGCGGTCATCGTCGCCGGCGGTGTGGCCCTCGCCCTGAGCGCTAATCGCGCAAGGCTGGATACGGGTAAAGCCGGTTGAGGGCTTCGCTGTGGCCGCTGGATTGCATGATGCGCACGTGCTCGCGGCGGAATTCCCGGGCGTGCTTCAGGCCGCAGGAGTGGGCGATCATGTCGATTTCCTTGTTCATGTTGCGGCAGTAGGCGGCCACCCGCTCCGCCTTGTCCTCGACCACCAGGCCGCGCTGCAGCTTGGGGTTATGGGTGGTGACGCCGGTTGGACAAGTGTTCTGGTGACAGCGCAACGCCTGGATGCACCCCAGGGAGAACATGAATCCACGGGCCGTATTGACGAAGTCGGCCCCGCAGGCCAGCGCCCAAGCCGCCTTGGCCGGCGTCACCAGCTTGCCGGAAGCGATGATGCGCACCCGTTCCCGCAGGCCGGACTCGATCAGACTGTCCACCACCCGCGGCAGGGCCTCAAGAATCGATAAGGCCATGTGGTCGGCCAGCGCCTGGGGCGCTGCTCCTGACCCCCCCTCACCTCCATCCACCACCAGGAAATCCGGAGCCGTGTGCAATCCGCGGCGTTGCACCGCCTCCACCAGTTCGTGCATGAATTGCCAGCCGCCGATGGCGGTCTTGATCCCGACCGGCTTGCCGGTGATTTCCCGCACCCACTCGACCATGTCCAGCAGTTGATCCATGTTGCCGGTTTCCGGATGGCGATTGGGAGACAGGGAATCGCGACCCATGGGAATACCGCGGATGCGAGCGATCTCTTCGGTCACCTTGGCTGCCGGCAACACGCCGCCCTTGCCCGGCTTGGCCCCTTGGGAGAGCTTGATCTCGAAGGCGCCCACCGCATCGAGGGCGGCGATTTCCCTCAGCTTGGCCGGATCGAGATGGCCATCGGCGTTGCGTACCCCGTACTTCGCGGTACCGATCTGGAAGATGACGTCGCAGCCCCCTTCCAGGTGATAGGGCGACAGCCCCCCTTCTCCGGTATCGACCCAACAGCCGGCCAGAGCGGCGCCACGGGACAGCGATTGCACAGCAGGACGGGAAATCGCCCCGTAGCTCATGCCGCTCACATTGACGATGGAACGGCCGACGAAGGGCTTGTGGACGTAGCCGTCGCCGATGGCCAGCGGCGGAGTCGGCAGGCGCTCGTTCTCCAGCACGGCGAAGGGCGCA
>SSTA01000217.1 GCA_009469685.1 Azonexaceae bacterium
CCTCGCCGTCCTCGCCGCCTACCTTTTGGGGTCGGTGCCCTTCGCCGTGGTGGTGTCCCGCGCCTTCGGCATCGCCGATCCGCGCAGCTACGGATCGGGAAACCCGGGCGCCACCAACGTGCTGCGCAGTGGCAACAAGAAAGCCGCCGTCCTCACCCTGCTCGGCGATGCCCTCAAGGGCTGGGTCGCGGTCTTTCTCGCCCAAGGGGCGGGCCTATCGGACACTGCCGTCGGCCTGGTGGCCCTGGCCGTCTTTTTTGGCCATCTCTTCCCGGTTTTCCTCCGCTTCCGCGGCGGCAAGGGCGTTGCCACCGCAGCGGGCGTACTCCTCGCCCTGGACTGGCCCATCGGCCTCGCCGTCCTCGCCACCTGGCTGGCCGTCGCCTTCGCCAGCCGCTATTCTTCCCTGGCCGCCGTCGTCGCCGCTGCGGCGGCGCCGCTCTACGTAGGCCTGAGCCGCCCGGTCGGCAACGAACTCCTCGTGGTCGGCATCCTCGCCCTGGCCCTGATCGGCAAGCACTGGCCCAACATTCAGCGCCTGCTGGCCGGCCAGGAATCCAGGATAGGCGGCAAGAAGAAGGGCTGAGCGTCCCGACCGAAGCCGGGCGTCGCCGCCCCCCGCACCTCCGTGCCCGCCGGTAAACGGGTTTGGGCAGAATCGCCTTATCATTGGAATCCGGCCGCCTACCCCAGCCCCATGACCCACGCCCACTATTCCGCCCGCCGCAAGCGCCTGCTGCATACCATCGGCGATGGCGTCGCCCTGGTCCCCACCGCCCCCGAGGTCATCCGCAATCGCGATGCCCATCACCCCTACCGGTTCGACAGCTACTTCTGGTATCTCACCGGATTCCCGGAGCCGGAGGCGGTCCTGGTGCTGGTCGGCGGGAAACGTCCCAAGTCCATCCTTTTCTGCCGCGAGAAGAACGAGGAGCGGGAAATCTGGGACGGCTTCCGCTATGGCCCCAAGGCCGCCAAAGCCGCGTTCGGCTTCGATGCCGCCTTTCCGATCGGCGAACTCGACAAACGCCTGCCGGAACTGATGGCCGACCGGCCCAGCCTGTGGCACGCCATCGGTCACGATGCCGCCTGGGACGCCCGGGTCAGTCAAGCCCTCAATGCGGTCCGCGCCCAGGGCCGCGCCGGGGTTCGGGCGCCGCGCGCGATCCACGACCTGCGGGCCGAACTGGACGCCATGCGCCTGGTCAAGGATGCGTCCGAAGCCGAGACCCAGCGCCGGGCCGCCGACATTGCCAGCGCAGGCCATGCGCGCGCCATGCGGGCCTGTCGCCCCGGCATGGCGGAATACGAGCTGGAGGCGGAGCTGACCTACGAATTCCGCCGCCGGGGAGCCGATGCCCACGCCTACACGCCGATTGTCGCCGGGGGCGCCAACGCCTGCGTCCTGCATTACGTTTCCAACGACAAGCTGCTCAACGACAATACCCTGGTGTTGATCGACGCCGGTTGCGAAGTCCAGGGCTACGCCTCGGACATCACCCGCAGTTTCCCGGTGAACGGCCGCTTCAATGCGGCTCAGAAGGACGTCTATGAAATCGTCCTGGCCGCCCAGGCGGCGGCCTTCGCTGCCATCGCCCCAGGCCGCCATTTCATGGAAGCCCACGAAGCCGCCCTGCGGGTCCTCACCCGGGGCCTGGTGGACCTGAAGCTTCTCAAGGGCGAGGTCGACAACCTTATCGACAGCAAGGCCTACCAGCGTTTCTACATGCACCGCACCGGCCACTGGCTGGGTCTCGACGTCCACGATGCCGGCGATTACAAGATCGGCAACGACTGGACTCCGCTGACCCCGGGAATGACCCTGACGGTAGAGCCTGGCCTCTACATCCGCCCTGCTGCCGGAATCCCGTCCGCCCTCGCCGGCATCGGCATCCGTATCGAGGACGACGTTCAGGTCACCGAGCAGGGCTGCGACGTCTATACCACCGCCCCCCGGACGGTGGCCGAAATCGAGGAGGTGATGCGTCGTGACTGAACCCGTCGATATCCTGATCGTCGGCGCCGGGCCGGTAGGCATGACCCTGGCCCTCGCCCTGGCCGCCGGTCCCCATACCGTGCGCCTGCTCGAACGCCGCCCCCTCTCCGCCCAGGCGGGCGACCCGCGCGCCCTCGCCCTCTCCCACGGCGCGCGGCAATTGCTCGAACCGCTGGGCGCCTGGCCAGCCCGGGCGGCGACCCCTATCGAGACCATCCACGTTTCCCAGCGGGGCGGATTCGGCCGCACCGTCATGAATGGCGCCGACTACGCCTTGCCGGCCCTGGGCTACGTCCTGCGCTACCGCGATCTGGCGTCCGCCCTGAGTGCCCGACTGCCCGTCGGCAGCGTGATGGAAGAGGCCTCGATCCTGGACATCCGCCCTGCTGCAGACGGTGTCCCGGTAACGCTCCGCCAGGCCGGCGAAACCCGCACCATCGTTGCGAAAGTGCTGGTCCATGCGGAGGGGACTCCGGGCGACGAAGCGGGGGTCTCGGTCAGCGATTATCGGCAGCATGCCGTGGTCGCCGAGGTCACCCCCCGACCCGGGCACGGACGCCGCGCCTGGGAGCGCTTCACTCCGGACGGTCCCCTGGCCCTGCTGCCGCTGGGAGACGAATATTCGGTGGTCTTTACCCTCCCTCCGGAGAAAGCCGATCGCATCATGGCCCTCGACGACGCGGGTTTCATCGCCGCCCTGCAGGACCAGTTCGGCCCGCGGATTGCGTTCTCCTCCCCCGGTCCCCGCAGCCGCTTTCCCCTTGCACTGCGCCTGCGGGACAAAGTCGCCGACGGCCGCCAGGTCTGGATAGGCAATACCGCCCAGACCCTGCACCCCGTTTCCGGCCAGGGTTTCAATCTGGGTCTGCGCGATGCCCGGGAGCTGGCCACGGCCCTGCTCGACCAGGGCCCCGATCCCGCAACCCTCGCGGCCCATGCCCGCAAGCGCCAGTTCGACCGCCGCGGCGGCGCCTTGTTCACCGACGGCATCGTACGCGCCTTTTCCAACGATTTTCCGCCTCTCCGCTTGGCCCGGGGTCTCGGTTTGCTCGCCCTCGATCTCTGCCCGCCAGCCCGGCATTTCGTCGCCAAGCGCATGATCTGGGGCGCCCGGGCGTGGCCGTAACGGGTTCCGGGACTTGAAAGGCGAAAGGTGGCGGCTCCCCGAGCCTCCCACACTCTCCTCGCCAGCTTCCGCTCAAGCCATGCTCCCCCTCCAGGCCTGGTTCCTCGCGCTACGCCCCAAGACCCTCACGGTCTCCCTATCGCCGGTCATCCTGGGCACTGCCGTGGCTTGGCACTTTCAGGGACACCTGCTGTGGGGCCCCTTGCTGGCCGCCATTGCCGCTGCGGCCCTGATCCAGGTCGGCACCAATCTGTTCAACGACGTGGGCGACTACCTGCGCGGCACCGACACTCCGGATCGTCTGGGCCCTCCCCGGGCCACCGCCCAGGGCTGGCTGACGCCCGCCCAGGTCAAGGCCGGCGCCTGGCTGGCCTTCGCCCTTGCCCTGCTCTGCGGCTTCTATCTGGCACGGCACGGCGGCTGGCCCATCGTCTTCATCGGCCTCGCCTCCCTGGCCGCCGGCTGGGCCTACACCGGCGGCCCTTTCCCCATCGCCTACCGGCCCCTCGGAGAAGTCTTCGTGTGGGTCTTCTTCGGGCTGGTCGCCGTCGGCGGCAGCTACTACCTGCAAACCCTCGCCCTGGGCTCTTCGGCCTTGATCGCCGGCAGTCTCATCGGCATCCATGCTGCGGCGGTGATCACCGTCAATAACTACCGGGACCTGGACGGCGACGCCAGGAGCGGCAAGAACACCCTGGCGGTGATCATGGGCAGGCCGGCAACGCAACGCGTCTATCAGGTCGAGATGCTCGCTCCCTACCTGGGCCTTTGCGCCCTGATACCGGACCTGGGTCCCGCCGCAGCCCTGCCGCTCCTCTCTCTTCCGGCCAGTCTCGTCCTCGTCCGCCGTTTCCGCCAGACCGCTCCGGGCCCCATCTTCAACACGCTGCTGGCCCAGACCGCCGGCCTGCAATTGCTTTTCGCCCTGCTGCTTGCCGCGGCTTTCGTTTTTTAGCCAAGTCATATTCGCGCCCACGCTTCCGTGGCAAGCTGACCCCCATCTCCGCCTCCCGGACAGCAAAGGACAATCCGTGACCATCGCCAATTTCGCCGACCTCCTGCAGGCAGCACGCCAGCAACCCGACCCGCAGCGCCTGCTCTTCGTCTTCGCCCGCGCCGAATTGCCCGAAGACGCCACCGAAGACGAGGCCCGGCGATTCGCCAGCGGGCTCGGGGGTGCCCTGGCCCCCATCATGTTCGTGGATAAGAAGATCGACGAGATCAACAGCTTCGCAGACTTGGTCGAGGAGTCCCGGCACACCGGCCAGACCTGGGACATGGTCTTTGTCGGCTGCCTCGGCGGGCGTGGAGGCCGGGAACCCGGCGACGACGAGGCGCAACACGGCCTGGAGACCATGGTCAAGTCGGTGCAGATGGGTCAGTTCTCCCATCTGCTCGCCTATCGTGCCAACGGGGAGCAAGTGGCTTTCTCCTGAATGCCTGGGGCGGCGGCCTGAATATTTTTTAAGCGCCTTTTCCGGTAAAATTAGCGGCTTCCCCCGCTCAACACCGGCCGCCGCTCGTCCATGGATTTCCTCGGCTTCAAGCTCCGCAACAACCTCTTCGTCGCGCCCATGGCCGGGGTCACCGATCGCCCCTTCCGCCAGCTCTGCAAGAAGATGGGGGCGGGATTGGCAGTTTCCGAGATGGTCACGTCGAACTCGCTGCTCTATGGCAGCGCCAAGACCTTGCGACGGGCCAACCACGAGGGGGAAGTCGCCCCCGTTTCAGTCCAGATCGCGGGAGCCGACCCGAAAATGATGGCCGAGGCGGCCCGGCACAACGCAGCAAACGGCGCCCAGATCATCGACATCAACATGGGCTGCCCGGCCAAGAAGGTCTGCAACGTCATGGCCGGCTCGGCCCTCATGCAGAACGAAAAGCTGGTCGGCGACATCCTCGACGCAGTCGTCGCGGCGGTTCCGGACACCCCGGTGACGCTCAAATTCCGCACCGGCTGGAATCTGGCCAACCGGAACGCCCCGACCATCGCCCGCATGGCCGAAAACGCCGGAATTCGCGCCGTGGCGATCCATGGCCGCACCCGCTGCCAGCAATACACCGGCGAAGCCGAGTACGACACCATCGCCGCCGTGAAAACCCTGGTGAAGATTCCGGTCATCGCCAACGGCGACATCAACACTCCCGAGAAAGCCCAGCAGGTCCTCGCTCGCACCGGCGCCGACGGCCTCATGATCGGCCGTGCCGCCCAGGGCCGCCCCTGGCTTTTCCGGGAAATCGAACATTACCTGAAGACCGGCGAGCATCTGGCACCGGCCCGGGTCGATGAAATCCACGGGATTCTGCAGGAGCACCTCGAAGATCTGTACGCCTTCTACGGGCTGGAAACGGGTTTTCGCGTGGCCAGAAAACACATCGCGTGGTACACGAAGGGATTGGCAGGTTCAGCCGCCTTCCGTCATTACATGAACCAATTGCCCAGCATCGAACTGCAGCGTCAGGCCGTGAACGACTTCTTTTACGACCTCGCCCGACAGTCCGAGCATCTGCAATATATCAACATACGGGAGGAGTTGGCGGCATGAGCCAACAGGACATATCGGCGTGCGTCGTGGGCGCCCTGGAGCAGTATTTTCACGACCTGGATGGGGAAAAACCGGCTGCAATTTATGACATGGTACTAAAAAGCGTGGAGAAACCCATGCTTCAGGTCGTGCTCACCAAAGCCGGCGGCAATCAGACCCTGGCGGCGGATATGCTCGGAATCAATCGCAACACTCTGCGCAAGAAGCTCACCGAATACCAATTGCTCTGACGGCAGGATTCGGGACTCAGGTTTGAGGATTGAGCGAACCCGGCCCCCCGGCAGCCTTCATCTCCACCTCAACTTTCTGATTTTTCGATCCTAAACCCTGATTTCCCCATGAAAATCCAACAAGCGCTGATTTCCGTCTCCGACAAGCGAGGCGTTCTCGAATTCGCCCAGGGCCTGAGCGGCCTGGGGGTCAAGCTGCTGTCCACCGGCGGCACCGCCAAGCTGCTGCGTGAGGCCGGACTGGCGGTCACCGAAATCGGCGATTACACGGGCTTTCCGGAAATGCTCGACGGCCGGGTCAAGACCTTGCACCCCAAGGTCCATGGAGGCATCCTGGCTCGCCGCGACCTCTCCGAGCACATGACGACACTGGCGCAACACGGCATTCCGACCATCGATCTGGTGTGCGTGAATCTTTACCCCTTTGCCGCTACCGTCGCCAAACCCGGTGTCACCCTGGAAGACGCCATCGAGAATATCGATATCGGCGGCCCGGCGATGGTCCGCTCGTCGGCCAAGAACTACGCCGGCGTCGCCATCGTCACCGATCCGGAGGACTACGCGCCGCTGCTCGCCGAGATGAAAGCCCAGGGCGGCACCCTGGAACTCGGCACCCGCTTCGCCCTGGCCAAGAAAGCCTTTACCCATACCGCCCGCTACGACGGCATGATCGCCAACTGGCTGACCGGCCTGGAGGAAGGCGCCGAAGCCAAGCCAACCGAAGCGGCGCCGGCCCCTTCGATCTTCCCGAACAGGCTGCAACTGGCCTTCGATCGCGTCGAAAGCCTGCGCTACGGTGAAAACGCCCATCAATCAGCCGCCTTCTACCGGGACCCCACCCCCCTGCCGGGCAGCATTGCCGCCTACACCCAATTGCAGGGCAAGGAGCTGTCCTACAACAACATCGCCGATTCGGATGCGGCCTGGGAATGCGTCAAGGCCTTCGATGCTCCGGCCTGCGTCATCATCAAGCACGCCAATCCCTGCGGCGTCG
>SSTA01000218.1 GCA_009469685.1 Azonexaceae bacterium
GCCGCAACCGAAGTTTTGCCGGGTGATGAGGATTTCCGCCCCCTGGTAGCGCTCCTGGTTGAGCACGAAATTGGGGTTCTTCGGCCGCCGGGAGTTATCCTGCCCGGGCTGACCGACGTCCATGTAGCGCCACTCGTCGAAAGCGTTGGGGCCGAAGCCGGAACGCTTGATGGACTTCAGGAACTGCTTGGGGATGATGGCGTCGGTATCGACGTTATTGCGATCCAGCGGAGCCACCAACCCCTCGAGACGAACGAATCTATCCATTTATTCCACCGCCTTCTGTACGGCGTCGCCACCCTTCTTCAGAGCGCCACCTACCGCTTCACCGGTCTTTTCCAAGGCGTTTCCAACCGCTTCGCCAGCCTTGTGCAGGGCCTCCCCTGTTTTTTCGGCGCCTATCGCCACATCCTTCTTGACACCCTGGGCGGTATTGCAAGCCGCCATTGCCAGCGCAAGCAAAACGAAAATCAAATTGCGCAACATGACGATCTCCTCAGAGCACTTCCCGCACGTCGGCGAAATGGCCAGCGACGGCAGCGGCAGCGGCCATTGCCGGGCTGAGCAGGTGAGTGCGGCCGCCGGGTCCCTGGCGGCCCTCGAAATTGCGGTTCGAAGTGGAAGCGCAGCGCTCGCCCGGCTCCAGCCGGTCGGCATTCATGGCCAGACACATCGAGCACCCCGGTTCCCGCCACTCGAAACCGGCGGCGACGAAGACCTTGTCCAGTCCTTCGGCTTCGGCCTGACGCTTGACCAGACCCGATCCCGGCACGGCGAGAGCCAGCTTGACGTTGGCGGCGACATGGCGACCCTTGAGAACGGCGGCGGCCTCGCGGAGATCCTCGATACGGGAATTGGTGCACGAACCGATAAAGACCTTGTCGATCGCGATCTTCTTGATCGGCGTATTGGGCGTCAGCCCCATGTACTGCAGGGCACGTTCCATCCCTTCCCGCTTGACCGGATCAGACTGTTTCGCCGGATCGGGGACGAAGGCATCGATGGCAACGACCATCTCCGGTGAAGTGCCCCAGGTCACCAGGGGTTTGATGTCCTCGGCCCGCAAGGCGACCACATGGTCGAAGCGGGCGCCGGCATCGGATGTCAGGGTGCGCCAGTAGGCCACCGCCTTGTCCCAGGTTTCCCCCTTGGGCGAGAACGGACGACCCCTAAGGTAATCGATGGTGGTGTCGTCGACGGCGACGAATCCCATGCGGGCACCGGCCTCGATGGCCATGTTGCAGAGGGTCATGCGCCCTTCCATGGACAGACTACGGATGGCGCTGCCGCCGAACTCGATGGCATAGCCCGTCCCGCCGGCGGTACCGATGGTGCCGATCACCGCCAGGGCGATGTCCTTGCCGCCGACACCCTTACCGAGACGGCCCTCGACGGACACGAGCATGGACTTGGATTTCTTCTGCACCAGGCATTGCGTGGCCAACACGTGCTCGACCTCGGAAGTGCCGATGCCATGGGCCATGCAGGCAAAGGCGCCGTGGGTCGAGGTATGGGAATCCCCACAGACCACGGTCATTCCCGGCAGGGTGGCGCCGTTCTCGGGACCGACCACGTGGACTATGCCCTGCTTCGGATCCTTGAACGGAAAATACGCCAGGGCACCGACCTCGCGGATATTGGCGTCCAGAGTCTCGACCTGGAGCCGGGACACCGGGTCCTTGATACCCTCGTCCCAGTGATCGGTGGGCGTATTGTGGTCGGCCGTGGCGACGATGGATGAAATCCGCCAGGGCTTGCGCTGGGCCAGCTTGAGGCCCTCGAAGGCCTGCGGGCTGGTCACCTCGTGCACCAGATGGCGGTCGATGTAAATGAGCGCCGTGCCGTCCTCTTCCTGATGGACGACGTGGTTCTCCCAAAGCTTGTCGTAAAGCGTCTTCGGCATGATTCCGGAAATGGGCCGTAAAGCATTGAATTATTGCATAGCTCCAGCGCTTTCCGAAGCTGCTGGCGAACCCGGACCCCGCGGAGCAGCGCGCATCCCCGCCAGGACGAGAAGGAGCCCGACCAAGGCGAACGCGGCGCTCAGGGTATAAGTCCAGCCCGCCCCGACCCGGTCCCAGCTCCAGCCGCTGATCAATCCCCCGAGGAGACCTCCGGCGCCAAAGGAGAGGCTGGAATAGAGAGCCTGGCCACGCCCCTGGGCGCGACCGGGAAACCAGCGATTCACCGCGGCGATGGCCGCCGCGTGGAAAACGCCGAAAGTCACTCCGTGCATGAGTTGGGCGATGAACGCCAGCAATCCGGAATCGGCTCCCCAGCCGATGAGCAGAAAACGGACCACGGCCACCGCGAAACTGAAGGCGAGCAGCGATTGGCTGGCGTAGCGCCTCATCAGACGCGGCATGGCGATGAAGATGCCGATCTCCGCCACCACCCCCAGGGACCACAGGATGCCCACTTCGGTCCTGCTGTAGCCGAGATTGGCGAGGTGGATGGAGTAGAAGACATAGAGGGCGCCGTGGGCCGCCGACATGGCGAGGCAAGCGGCGAAGAGGGCCTGGACCCGGGGTTCCCGCAGGATCGCCCGCACCCCCGGCGCTTCCGGATGATGGACCGCGGCCGGCGCCTCCGGCAGGGCCAAGGCGAAGACCACGATGCCCGCCAGGACGCCCCAGCAGATCCACAGAATGCCCGCCGCGGGAACATGGTCGAGAACTCCTCCGGCCCCCAGGACGGCAACGATGAAGCCGATGGATCCCCACAGGCGGACACGGCTGTAGCCCGCCCCTTCCTCCCGCAGATGGTCGAAAGTCAGCGCCTCGACCAGCGGCAGCGCGGCACTCCAGAAGAAGGCCAGAACCGCCATGGCCCCGAGCATACCGGGCAGTCGGTCGAGCCAGAAGAAAGCGGTGAATCCCAGCAGGCTGAGCAGGGAGGCGAGTCGGACGATGGGCACCCGACGCCCGCTGCGGTCGGCGAGCCAACCCCACAGGTTGGGGCCGAAAACCCGCATGAGCTGCATCTGGGACATCAGGAGGCCGATGTCCCAGGCGGAGAATTTCAGGGACTGCAGGTAGAGCCCGAAGTAGGGCGAAAAGGCGCCAATGAAGGCGAAGTAGAAGAAGTAGTACCCGGAGAGGCGCCAGTAGGGCAGACCATGCATCCCCGGATTCTACCCGGGGATGCCGTCAGGCCGAATGCTTCTGCCCGGTGCGGAAGGCGAGCAGCAGATGGTAGAGATCGTCCTTGAGCTTGACCCGCTGCTTCTTCATGTCTTCCAGAGTGAAGTCGGAAACCGGCATGTCGTGCTCCTCCAGATCCTCGACTTTTCCGGTCAGCCGATGGTACGTCGCAAGCAACCTGGCAAACTGCGCATTGGACGTCTTGAGAATGTCGATGGCGTCCCGCATGTCCGGAAATTCGGCGTGGAGATCGTGGTGATCGACTTGCATTTCTGGCCCCCTCCTGAGCAGCTTCCGCAAATTGGGCGGAAAAATTTGAATACTACGCGATTTTCCCCGGGATTCGCGGCGTGGTACGGACCACGTCACCGCACTGGGCACGGTGACGCAGGGCGTGGTCGATCAGCACCAGGGCCAGCATGGCCTCGGCGATGGGTGTCGCCCGAATTCCGACGCAGGGATCGTGGCGCCCCTCGGTCGCCACCTCCACCGGCTCACCCCGCAGATTGACCGAGCGCCGCGGCTGGGCGATGGACGAAGTCGGCTTGATGGCGACGTTGACGACGATGTCCTGACCCGTGGAAATCCCGCC
>SSTA01000219.1 GCA_009469685.1 Azonexaceae bacterium
GGCCCGGGTTTTTTTATGCCTGCGCGGATGCCGGCTTTTCGGGAAAGCAAGTAAAATTCAAGGCTTTCCCAATTTCAATCAGCACTGCGATGAACGCCACGGCCACCTCCGCATCCGTCCCCCGGCAAGTCCGAAAACCGAGCTTTCAGGAAGTCATCCTGCGCCTGCAGGAATACTGGGACAAGCAAGGCTGTGCGCTGCTCCAGCCCTACGACATGGAGGTTGGCGCGGGGACCAGCCATACCGCGACATTCTTGCGCGCACTGGGTCCCGAGCCCTGGAAGGCGGCCTACGTCCAGCCCTCCCGTCGGCCCAAGGATGGCCGTTACGGCGAGAACCCCAACCGCATGCAGCACTACTATCAATACCAGGTGGTGCTCAAGCCAGCCCCCGAGAACATCCTCGAACTGTACTTGGGTTCCCTCGAGGCCCTGGGCTTCGACCTCAAGAAGAACGACGTGCGCTTCGTCGAGGACGATTGGGAGAACCCCACCCTCGGCGCCTGGGGCCTGGGCTGGGAGGTGTGGATGAATGGCATGGAGGTGACGCAATTCACCTACTTCCAGCAGGTGGGCGGTATCGATTGCAAGCCGATCACCGGCGAGATCACCTACGGCCTGGAGCGTCTGGCCATGTACCTGCAGGGCGTCGAGAACGTCTTCGACCTGACGTGGACCAGTGACCTGACCTATGGCGATGTCTATCACCAGAACGAGGTCGAACAGTCCGCCTACAACTTCGAGCATTCGGACGCGGATTTCTTGTTTACGGCCTTCGGTGCCCACGAAAAGCAGGCCCAGCACCTGATGGGCGCCCAGTTGGCGCTGCCCGCCTACGAGCAGGTGCTCAAGGCCGCCCACACCTTCAACCTGCTGGACGCTCGCGGTGCTATTTCGGTTACCGAGCGCGCCGCTTACATCGGCCGTATCCGCAACCTGGCCCGGGCTGTCGCCCAGAGCTATCTGGACAGCCGCGCCCGTCTGGGTTTCCCCATGGCGCCCAAGGCCTGGGCCGCAGAAGTGCTGGCGAAGCTTGAAGAACAGAACGCCAAGAAAGCCGCCTGACATGACCGCCAAGAATCTCCTCGTCGAACTATTCGTTGAAGAACTGCCGCCCAAGGCCCTGAAGAAGCTGGGCGAATCGTTCGCCCAGGCCCTTGCCCAGTCGCTCAAGAACCAAGGGCTGGCCTCGGCCGAGGCTGCCGTGGTCGCCTATGCTTCCCCGCGCCGCTTGGCGGCCCGCGTGGCGGGGGTCGTCGCCTCCGCTGCCGATAAGTCGGTGGTGCAGAAGCTGATGCCGGTTGCCGTCGGGCTCGACGCCGGCGGCAACCCCACGCCTGCGCTCCTGAAGAAACTTTCGGCCTTGGGGGCAGATGCTTCCGTGGTGCCCCGGCTGCGGCGTGAGGTGGATGGGAAGGGCGAGGTGCTGTTCTACGACAGCCTGGCCAAGGGCGTGACCCTGGCGGAGGGCCTGCAGAAGGCGATCGAGACCGCCGTGGCCGCTCTGCCCATCCCCAAGGTGATGAGTTATCAGTTGCGAGATGGCTGGAGCAGCGTTCAATTCGTTCGCCCTGCCCACCGTCTGGTGGCCCTGTACGGCAGCGACGTCGTGCCAGTTTCGGTCCTGGGCCTGGAATCTGGCCGCACGACGCAAGGCCACCGCTTCGAGGCAGGCGTCGAACCGGTGGTGATCGCCGACGCTGACAGCTACGCCGAGACCCTCAAGCGCGACGGTGCCGTCACCGCGAGTTTCGCCGAGCGCAGGGCCGAGATTGCACGGCAATTGACCGCGGCCGCGCAACAGGCCGGCGGCATGCCTATCGAGGACGAGGCCCTGCTGGACGAAGTCACCGCCTTGGTCGAGCGGCCCAATGTGCTCATCGGCCAGTTCGAGGAGGCGTTCCTCGCCGTTCCCCAGGAGTGCCTGATTCTCACCATGAAGGCGAACCAGAAGTATTTTCCCCTTCTGGACGGCAGCGGAAAACTGACCAACAAATTCCTGGTGGTGAGCAACATCAGCCCCAGCGACCCCAGCGCCGTCATCGGCGGCAATGAGCGGGTCGTGCGTCCGCGGCTGGCCGACGCCAAATTCTTCTTCGACCAGGATCGCAAGAAAACGCTGGAGTCCCGCGTTCTTGGACTCGCCAAGGTGGTGTATCACAACAAGCTGGGCACCCAGGGCGAACGGGTGCAGCGGGTGTGCGCCATTGCCAAGGCCATTGGAGAGGCCTTGGGCGGCGAAACGCTGGCGCTTCAAGCCGATCAGGCTGCGCTGCTGGCGAAGGCCGACCTGCTGACCGACATGGTGGGCGAATTCCCCGAACTGCAGGGCATCATGGGGCGCTACTATGCCCTGCACGATGGGTTGGCCCCGGAGATCGCCGATGCCATCGAGGACCACTACAAGCCCCGCTTCGCCGGCGACAGTCTGCCGCGGAGCAAGGTGGGTACCGTCGTCGCCCTGGCAGACAAGCTGGAAACTCTGGTTGGCATGTTCGGCATTGGTCAGATCCCGACCGGCGATAAGGACCCCTTCGCGTTGCGCCGGCACGCCCTGGGCGTCATCCGCATGCTGAGCGAGGGCGATCTCGATTTGCCGCTGGAACGGCTTCTTGCTACCGCGACGGCACCGTTCGCAAGGGTCGAAGGGTTCAAAGCCAACGATGCCGCGCTTGCCGATTTCATCTTCGAACGCCTTGCCGGCAACCTGCGCGACCAGGGTTACACCCCCCAGGAGGTGGACGCGGTGGTCTCCCAGCGGCCCCAGCGCCTGGGCGATATCCCCAAGCGTCTCGCCGCAGTCCGCGCCTTCGCGGCCCTACCGGAAGCTGCCGCCCTCGCAGCGGCCAACAAGCGGGTCGGCAATATCCTGAAGAAGGCGGAACAGGCGGTCGCCGCCCGGGTCGATGCCAGCCTGCTCAAGGAGGGGGCCGAAATCGCTCTCAACGCTGCCTTGGCCGATGTCGCGCCCCGGGCCGACGCGGCCTTCGCGCAGGGTGACTATTCGGCTTCCCTGCAATCCCTGGCGGCGCTCAAGGGGCCGGTGGACACCTTCTTCAACGACGTCATGGTCAACGCCGACGACCCGGCGCTGAAGGCCAACCGCCTGGGGCTGCTCGCCTCCCTGCACGGCGCCATGAATCGGGTGGCGGACCTGTCGAAGCTGTCCTCCTGAACCATGAACAGTAAACTCATCATTCTCGACCGCGACGGGGTCATCAATTTCGATTCGGCCAATTACATCAAGAGCCCGGCGGAGTGGAAACCGATTCCCGGCAGCCTGGAAGCCATCGCCCGGCTCAATCAGGCGGGATACCGGGTGGTGGTGGCGACCAACCAGTCTGGGGTCGGCCGGGGTCTGTTCGACATGGATACTCTTAACGCCATCCACGAGAAGATGCACAAGGCCCTGCGCGCGCTCGGCGGGCGCATCGACGCCATCTATTACTGCCCCCATCCTGCGGATTCTTCCTGCGACTGCCGCAAACCCAAGCCCGGCATGTTCCGCCGCATTTCGGAGACCCTCAACGTCAATCTCAAGGGGGTTCCGGCAGTCGGCGATTCCCAACGCGATCTGCAGGCCTGCGTGATCCTGGGCTGCCAGCCCATCCTGGTGTTGACCGGCAAGGGCGAGAAAACCCGGGCCGAGGCTCAGCTTCCCGAGGGTACGCTGGAATTTGCCGATCTCGCCGCCGTGGTCGACTGGCTGCTCAAGGGGCGTCCCCTGTGATCGTCTTCCGTTCGGCCTTGTTCATGGCTTGGGTTCTGGTGCTGACCATCGTGATGGCTCCCTTGATCATCGGCACGGCCTTGCTGGGTTGTCGGGGAATCGCGCATCGCTTGGTCGTGCTGTGGCGCCGCGGATTTATGGGGGCCGTGTCGCTGATTCTCGGCATCGGCTGTCGGGTGCTCGGCCGCGAAAACATGCCAAAGGAACCCTGCGTCATCCTCGCCAAGCACCAATCGGCCTGGGAGACGGTGGCGCTGCAGGACATGGTTCCCGTTGGTTCGCACTGCGTGTTCGTGCTCAAGAAGGAACTGTTGAAACTGCCTTTCTTCGGTTGGGCTCTGGCGGCCATGCGCCACATTTCCATCGACCGGACCGCCGGACGGCAAGCCCTCGATCAGGTTGTCGACCAAGGGCGCGACCGTTTGGCAATGGGTTACTACGTCATCGTCTTCCCCGAGGGCACCCGGGTCGCTCCCGGCCAGAAGCGACGTTACAAGGTCGGTGGCGCGTACCTCGCCAGCCATGTCGGCTGCAAGGTGGTGCCCATCGCCCACGACGCCGGTGAGCTTTGGCCGCGCCAGGCTTTTCTCAAGAAATCCGGTACGGTGACCGTAAGCATCGGTCCCGCCTTCGACGCCACCGGACTCAGCGAGCAGGCCATCAACGACCGGGCGGAAGCCTGGATCGAGGAAGAAATGCGCCGCCTGTCGCCTCATCGTTATCCCGAAACCGGTGGCGCACCCTGAGGCCCTGCCTCACACCCTGCGACTCGGGGATAGGCAGATCGATTTTCTACTGCGCCGCAGCCGGCGGCGTACCATCGGTCTCACGGTCGATCATCGCGGGTTGGTCGTCGGCGTACCCCAGGGGGCTTCGCTCGGGGACATCGAACGCATCCTTGTTCGACACCGGGAATGGATCTTAAAGCGGCTGGAGCGCCGCTCCGCGGCGTCGCGTCCGATCGCCGTATTTGATGGCATGCGGCTCCCCTGGCTGGGCGGAGAACTCGTTATTCGTCTTGCCGTATCCGGGCGAACCCGTTGGGCCGACGACAGTACCGAACTCACGCTCGCCACCTCTCCGGAGAAAGCTCAAGCCGTCCTGGAAAAGGCCCTCCGGACGAGGATTCGCCAGTATTTTTCGGAGCGGGCCGCGGACTTGTCACCGCGTCTGGGCGTGACCCCCAGGGAAATCGCCATGTCGTCGGCGCGCCGGCGATGGGGAAGCTGCAGCAGCCAGGGCGTCGTCCGCCTCAACTGGCGCCTCGGGTTCCTGGCGCCGCCCCTGATCGACTACGTCATCGTTCATGAGCTTGCGCACTTGCGCGAAATGAACCACGGTTCTTCCTTCTGGTCACTCGTGGAGCGCCTGTGTCCAGACTGGCGGGAATATCGTCGGTCGCTCCGGCTGCAAGCGCCGATCTTGTCAACTTTCTGAGGAATTCGTATGCGCATACTGCACACCATGCTCCGGGTCGGCGACCTGGAGCGATCCCTGGCCTTCTATACCGAGATTCTCGGCATGCGATTGCTTCGCCGCCAGGATTATCCGGATGGGCGTTTCACCCTTGCCTTCGTCGGGTATGGTCCGGAAAGCGAGGAGGCGGTCCTTGAACTGACCCACAATTGGGATACGGCGGCCTACGACTTGGGGAACGCCTACGGCCACATCGCTCTCGCGGTTCCCGATGCCGCGGCGGCTTGCGATGAGATTCGCCAGCGGGGGGGCAAGGTGGTGCGCGAAGCGGGACCCATGAAGCACGGGACTACGGTGATTGCCTTCGTTGAGGATCCGGATGGTTACCGGATCGAGCTCATCCAACGCGACTGACCCGGATCAAGGCACAAGCGCCGTCAGGGCGTGATACTGAAGGTTTAAGCCCTGCCTCATGTCCTTTCCAGAATTCTTCTCGCGGGTTCCTACAGTCCTTCTTCGCGACCCCCTCGCAGAAGCGCTCGGCGCCGCCGACGATGGCCTGATCACTTATCGCTACGAGGATGCAGTCCGCCTCGCCGGCCACTCCTGCCCCACGGTTGCGGGGGCCTATCTTCTCGCCTCCCGCATGTTGGCGCGCCTCTATCCGGGCGAACTGCCCCAGAGAGGGGGGATGCGCGTCGAGTTTCGCGGGGGAGAAGGCGATGGGACGATCGGCGTCTTCGCAGCAGTCTTCGGGTTGCTGACCGGGGCCGCCGGTGCGGGAGGGTTCAAGGGACTGGGAGGACGTTTCGGACGTCGCGGTCGCCTGGAATTCGGCGTTTCCGCCCTGCAGGGCGACGTGCGACTCTCCCGCGATGATACTGGGGCTGCCTGTACAGCCAGCCTCGATCTTTCAGACCTTCCGGGAGATCCTGCACTGGCCGGCCTATTGGGCGATATCCTGGGGGGCGATGCGGACCAGGCTATGCGCGCCGAATTTTCACGCCGTTGGCAGGCCAGGGTCGAACAACTCTTGATTGCCCGCTTCGATCACCCGGGCTGGGTCAGGTTTTCCGAGGAGACTATCAGGAAGCCCGACGGCGGGTAAGGTCGTTCAGGACCCGCAGGAATTCGTCGAAGGTGAGCTCGCTCACCGTGGTATGCGCCAGAGCGTCCCGCAGGTCCACATCGAAATTCTCTACGGCCTTCAGCGCGGAGCCATTGGGTGGCGGCGCTATCGGTCGTGGAAGATCTTTCTTGAGGGCCAGCATGATTCACCTCTGGAAGCTTGCTTGGTGCCATCTTCCCAGAAACCCGCTGCGCTTTCCGTGAAGCAATTCACGAGCGTCTTTCGAAGCCGTAAAACAAGGCCAGATCAGGGTTTTGGCGCCCCGACCCGGCCGGCCGTGCGCTCAGTGCGGCCGCGCGGCGCCTGGCCTGGATTCGATCGGACGGTTGATTTCGTCAGCCGGTTTAAGGAAGAAAAGCATGGCCCAGGCGGTGAGGGCGGTCAGACCCCAGAACATGAGGAATCCGACCGAATAGATGGCGAGCGGGCTCCAGTAGACGGGTTTTCCCATCAAATAGAGCTCTTGCGGATTGATAAAGGCGAAGAAGACCGCTTCGCCCACGATTGCCGTGGCAAAAGACGGCCAGAAAATGTAAACCCACTTCAGCATTGCTACTCCTGTCGGGAAGGTGGCCGGTGGCTGAATCGGCCAAAAGAACTAGGGCGGCGTAGGCCCTCTGATACAGACGGTCTATTGTTGCGGGGAAATAGGACTATTGCAAGTCGCCAGCACCAACTGCCCGCGGCTCAGCGCTGGGACCAGTATCCGCCGCGCAGGCTCCATTGTCCGCGGTTCTGCTCCCAACGGTGAGGTACCCAGTGATGGCCTGGTCGCGGACTCTCCCAGTGACCGGATACCCAC
>SSTA01000220.1 GCA_009469685.1 Azonexaceae bacterium
CCGCCGGGGGTCACTTGCCGATGCAAAAACGCCCGAAAATGACCCCCAGGAGGTCGTCGGCGGTGGTTTCGCCGGTGATTTCGCCGAGGGCCTTTTGAGCCAGGCGCAGGTCTTCGGCGAAGAGTTCCAGGGCGGGACGCGGTGCTGCCAGACTGGCGGCGGCGGCATCGCAATGCTCGGCGGCGGTGGCGAGGGCGCGCAGGTGACGCTCCCGGGCGATGAACACGTCCTCCGCCGGCTGCCAGCCGGCGATGGCGAGCAATTCGTCGTGGAGCAGTTCCACCCCGTCGCCGCTGCGGGCCGATAGGGCGAGGGTGACCCCCCGGGCGTCTTCCTTGCGGCCGGGCGCCTCGCCGGTGAGGTCGATCTTGTTGCGCACGGTCAGGCGGCGCAGCCCGCCGGGGAGGCGGTCGAGACGGGAGTCCGCTGGCGCCGGAGCGGCGGCGTCTTCCAGGATCAGCACCACGTCGGCGCGCTCGATCTCCCGCCAGGTCCGCTCTATCCCCAGGCGCTCGACGGGGTCGTCGGTTTCCCGCAGTCCGGCGGTGTCGATGATGTGGAGGGGAATCCCTTCCACCTGGATGAGGGAGCGCAGGGCATCCCGGGTCGTTCCGGCCACCGGGGTGACGATGGCCAGGTCGTCCCCGGCGAGGCGATTGAGGAGCGACGATTTGCCGACATTGGGCGGCCCGGCGAGCACCACCTGCAGTCCGGCCTGCAGCAGCTTGCCCTGGCCGGCCCGGGCCCGGGTGGCCCCCAGGCGGTCGCGCAGCCGGGCCAGGCGGCCGACGGCGTCGGCGGCCTGGAGGAAGTCGATGTCCTCGTCCGGAAAGTCGAGGGTCGCTTCGACCAGCGCGCGCAATTCCGTGAGCTGGTCCACCAGGGCGTGCACCGCCCGGGAAAACTCCCCCTGCAGGGAACGCACCGCCGAACGGGCGGCACCGGTTGAGGCCGCGTCGATGAGATCGGCAACGGCCTCGGCCTGGGCGAGGTCGAGCTTGCCGTTCAGGAAAGCCCGGCGGGTGAATTCGCCGGGCTGGGCCAGGCGGGCGCCGAGGTCAAGGCAACGGGCGAGCAGCATCTGCAGGACCACCGGACCGCCATGGCCCTGGAGTTCGAGAACGTCGTCGCCGGTGAAGGAATGGGGGGCTGGAAAGTAGAGAAGCAGGCCGCTGTCGAGGGGACTGCCGTCGGCGGCTTTGAAGTCAGCCAGGGTGGCCCGGCGGGGTTCCGGAGTCTTGCCGGTGAGGGCGATGGCGAGGGGCAGGAGATCCGGCCCCGCCACCCTCACCACGCCGATGCCGCCCCGGCCCGGGGCGGTGGCGATGGCGGCGATCCGGTCAGGTGTCCCCGGCAGGATCATGGCTGCTACCGCGTTGCGGCGCCGGCCGCAAGAAGGCGACGATGCCCGCCCAGGGCATCACGCCTTGGCGTCGTTGGCCGCCTTGCCACCCGCCTCGATGACCTGGGTGATGCGCCACTGCTGGGCGATGGACAGGATGTTGTTGACCACCCAGTAAAGCACCAGACCGGCGGGGAACCAGAAGAACATCACGCCGAAGATGAAGGGCATGGCCATCATCACCTTGGCCTGGATGGGATCGGGCGGGGTCGGGTTGAGCTTGGTCTGCAGGAGCATGGTGACCACCATGACCACCGGCAGGATGTAGTAGGGGTCTTGCGAAGCGAGGTCGGTGATCCACAGGATCCAGGGCGCGTCACGCATTTCGACGGCGCCCAGGAGCACCCAGTAGAGAGCGATGAAGACGGGAATCTGGACCAGGATGGGCAGGCAACCGCCGAGAGGATTGACCTTTTCGGTCTGGTAGAGCTTCATCATCTCCTGGTTCATGCGCTGGCGGTCGTCGCCGTAACGTTCCTTCAGCTGCGCCAGGCGGGGGGTGAGCACCCGCATCTTGGCCATGGATTTGTAGGAGGCGGCGGAGAGCGGATAGAAGGCGGCCTTGATCAGCACGGTCAGGATGACGATGGCCCAGCCCCAGTTGCCCACCAGTTTATGGATCGCTTCCAGAGCCCAGAAGATGGGCGCGGCCACCACCGTGAGCCAGCCGTAATCGACCACCAGATCGAGTCCGGGAGCGATCTTCTTGAGGGAATCCTGGATCTGGGGACCGGCGAACAGGGTGACCGCAACACCGCCCTTGGCGCCGGGAGCCACTTCCGCCACTGGGACGATCACGCCGGCCTGGACCACATTCTCGACACCGTCGGCCTTGCGCATGTAGAACTCGCGCGGCGACTTGTCGGCGGGTATCCAGGCGGAGACGAAGTAATGCTGGACCATGGCCAGCCAACCGTTGTCGGCGGTCTTGGCAAACTTGGCCTTGCCGGCGATGGCGTCGCCGAAATCGACCTTCTGGTACTTTTCGGCTTCGGTATAGACGGCGGGGCCGGTAAAGGTGGACACCATCTTGGTCTCCCCCTCGGGGGCCACATGGTCGCGCTGCAGCTGGAAATAGGCGTGGGAAGCCAGCGGCTTGCCGCTGCCGTTCTCGATTTCCCAGGCCACATCGACGACATAGCTTCCCCGGTGGAAGGTATAGACCTTGGCCACCTTGACGCCTTCGGGGCCGCTGCCTTCGAGGCGGACCTTGAGTTCGCCGGCGCCCTCGGCGAGTTCGCTGGGGCCAGGCGCCCGCTTGAAGACTGTCCGATGATTGGGCAGGCCGTCGCCGATCAGGCCGCTCTGGGCGAGATACTGGTGCTTGGCCTCGAACAGGACGAAATGCTTGTCCTTGTCGCCGTGCGCGCGGTACTTGAGCAATTCCAGACCGACCAGGTCACCGCCCTGGGTGGAGAAGGTCGCCGTGACCAGATCGGTGGTGACGGCAAAGGTCTCCCCGGTCGTGGGTGCCGAGGCAGCGGACGGCGCCGCCGCGGGCGCGCCGGAGTTGGCCGCCAGGGGGGCGGTGGGCTTGGGGACGTCGCCGGCGGGGGCGGCCGATCCGCCGGCCACGGCGGCCTCGGCGACGGCCGGAGGCTTGGGCTGGTTGTACTTCTGCCAATTCTCCCAGAGCATGAAGCTGGAGAGGGTGAAGATGATGACCAGGATCAGTCGCCGAGTTTCCATGTACAACCCATGTCAAAGTTGATGTTCAGGGGACGGGATCGTACCCGCCCGGATGCCAGGGATGGCAGCGGCAGACCCGCCGCGCACTCAGCCAGGCGCCTCTTGCCGCCCCGTATTTTCGCACCGCCGTCACTGCGTACTCCGAACAACTGGGATGGAAGCGGCAACGCCTTCCCAGCCAGGGGCTCACAGCGTACTGATAGCCCCGCAGAAGCGCAATGAGCAGGGCTTTCATCCGCCTTCCGAAATCGCCTTGCGGGGCAATCGGGCCATGAGGTCTAGGGCTTCCCGCGCCACAAGCCGGCCATCGATGCGGCCCGGCTTGACCATCAGGCGAAAGACCACGTCCAGGGAGGGAAGACCGCTGCGCCGAAGGCGGAACTGTTCGCGCAGGATCCGTTTGATGCGGTTGCGGCCCACCGCCGATTTGACCTGTTTGCGTCCGATCACCAGCCCCAGGCGGGCATCCGTGCCGTCGGCACCGCGGGGCCGGTAATGGACCATGAAAAGCGTGCCGCGGATCGCCCTCCGGAAACCAAAAACGGATGAATACTCATCCGTTTTGGTTAAGCGATAGCGTCGCGGAAAGGCGCCGACGGACGGTGCCGCGGCAGCCGCGCTCAAACGCCCAGACGCTGGCGGCCCTTGGCGCGACGGGCGGCGATGACCTTGCGGCCGCCCTTGGTGCGCATGCGGACCAGGAAGCCGTGGGTGCGCTTGCGGCGCACGACGGAGGGCTGATACGTGCGTTTCATTTCTTATTCCTTGATGAGCAGAGAAAAACGGCGAATTACATCGCATTTTCAAGGCTCTTGTCAAGGCGAAATTTTCGCATCGGCTGTGGATAACTTGCCCGGAGGCGGGGTAGAATGTTCGCGTACAGAGGCGGCTTTGGGCCGCCAATTTTGTTGTCCAAATTCCAAGCGTTTCCATAAGTTTGAATAGTCCGCCCCCGTGTTTTTGATGAGGGGTGGGGAGGAGTCTTTGCGGCGATGTCCGGTTTTTGGGAATCCTGCCTGCTACGTTTTGAACAGGAATTGCCGGCTCAGCAGTTCAACACCTGGATCAGGCCGCTGCGTCTGGAAGGGGAAGAAGCGCCGCAGGAGGGGCTAAGGCTGCTCGCCCCCAACACGTTCATCCTCAAGTGGGTGCGGGATCGCTACCTGACCCGCATCGAGGACTATTGCCGCAGCTTTTTCGCCATGCCGGTTTCGATCGCCTTGTCGGTCTCCGGTGGCCGCGCTGCGACTCCAAGACAAGACTCCGAATCGGCAACGGAAGAAGTTGCGACCGCACCGGTGCCGGCGGCCACTTCCGCCGCCGCCAAGAAAGTCATGGGCCGCCCGTCCGCCTATGAAAAGACCCGGCTCATCGCGGGCTTCACCTTCGACAATCTGGTCGTCGGCAAGGCCAACGATCTCGCCCGGGCGGCCGCCCAGCAGGTCGCCGGCAATCCCGGCGGAGCTTACAACCCCCTCTTCATCTATGGCGGCGCCGGCCTGGGCAAGACCCACCTGATCCACGCCATCGGCAATGCCATCCTGGCGGACAACGGCGAGCGGGTGATCCGCTACGTCCATGCCGAGGATTACTACTCCGACGTCGTCCGCGCCTATCAGCAGAAATCCTTCGACAGCTTCAAGCGTCAGTACCGCACCCTCGACGTGCTGCTCCTCGACGACGTCCAGTTCTTCAACGGCAAGAACCGCTCCCAGGAGGAATTCTTCTTCCTGTTCAATGCCCTGATCGAAGCCAAGAAGCAGATCATCATCACCTGCGATACCTACCCCAAGGACATCAACGGACTCGACGATCGCCTGGTGACCCGCTTCGACTGGGGCCTCACCGTCCAGATCGAGCCGCCGGAACTGGAAATGCGGGTGGCCATCCTGAAGAAGAAGGCGGAAGCCGAAGGGATCCAGCTCAACGACGAAGTCGCCTTCTTCATCGCCAAGCATCTGCGCTCCAACGTGCGCGAACTGGAAGGCGCGCTCAAGAAGGTCCTCGCTTATTCGTCCTTCCACTGCCGCGAAATCGCCCTCGACCTGGCCAAGGAGGCCTTGAAGGACGTCATCGGCTCGGTCCGCAATGTCGGCATCGAAAGCATCCAGAAGACCGTCTCCGACTATTACAAGATCAAGGTCGCCGACCTCTTTTCCAAGAAGCGGACGCGCGCCATCGCCCGGCCGCGCCAGGTGGCCATGTGGTTGTGCCGCGAAGTGACCAGCCACAGTTTTCCGGAAATCGGCGATGCCTTCGGCGGCCGCGATCACACCACGGTGATCCACGCCGTGAAGACCATCGACGGCCTGAAAACCAAGGACAACGAACTCAACCACGACCTGCACGTCCTGGTGCAGGTACTCAAGGGGTAAGCCTGTGGGCAGCCTGGGGGAAAGCTGTCAGCGCTTTGGGGACATCTGCGAAAAAGGCGACCTGTGGATAAGTTGTCCCCTTTTCGCCCACAGCATCACCAGGGGGTTTCCAAGACCCTGTTTTTGACTTCAAGTCACTGTTTCATTTCTTTAAACCTGCACTATCCACAGAGTTGTTCCTGACTTAGTTACTATAGGAATTTGTTTTATGGTTCTTATCAAAACCCAAAGAGACACCCTGCTGGTTCCTCTGCAGTCCGTTTCCGGCATTGTCGAAAGACGGCATACCCTGCCGATTCTGTCCAATGTGCTGCTGGAAAAAAGAGGCGACCGGCTGACTCTTTTGGCGACCGATATCGAAATCCAGATCACGACCTCGACGGATGGTGCGGGAGGCGAGGGTGACGGCGCCATCACTGTCGGCGCGCGCAAGCTGCAGGACATCCTCCGTTCCCTCTCGGACAACGTCGACGTCAGCCTGCTGCTCGAAGACAAGCGCCTCCAGGTCCGGGCAGGCAAGAGCCGCTTCAGCCTGCAGACCCTGCCGGCGGACGATTTTCCGCGGATGACCATCGCCGAGGGCGATACCAAGCAGATCCAGCTCACGCAAAAGGCTTTCCGCCAGCTGCTGGCCAAGACGCAATACGCCATGGCCGCCCAGGACGTGCGCTATTACCTGAACGGCCTGCTCCTGCTCACCGAAGGCCGGGAACTGCGCGCCGTGGCCACCGATGGCCATCGTCTGGCCTACGCCAGCGTCGCCATCGAAACCGAACTGCCGCGGCAGGAAATGATTCTGCCCCGCAAGACCGTCCTCGAACTGAACCGGCTGCTTGCGGATACCGATGAATCCTTGACCATCACCCTGGCCCCCAACCAGGTGCGCTTCACCTTCGGTTCCGTGGTGTTGGTGTCCAAGTTGATCGACGGCAAGTTCCCCGATTACGAGCGGGTCGTTCCCCAGACCCTCAAGAACCACATGACTGCCAGCCGTCAATTGCTGCTGCAGGCGATGAACCGGGCGGCGATCCTGACCAACGAGAAATTCCGCGGCGTGCGGGTGGTGCTGGCAGAAGGAAGTCTCAAGTTGATCGCCGCCAATGCCGAGCAGGAAGAAGCCCAGGAAGAAATCGAAGTCCAGTACAGCGGCGATCCCCTCGACGTCGGATTCAACGTGGGTTACCTGCTCGACGTCCTCAACAACGTCCAGAACGACGAAGTGGTGTGGAGTTTCAATGACGCCAATTCGAGCGCTCTGGTCACGGTGCCCGGCAACGACCGCTTCAA
>SSTA01000221.1 GCA_009469685.1 Azonexaceae bacterium
CTTGGCGAGCCTCTCCAGGACTTTCAGGCCGGAACTCTCATCCGGCTCGGCAAAGACAACGTCGAATCCGACGATCGCGACCTTGTAGTCGTCGGTCAGCTTACGAACCAACTCGGCGACGACATCGCGCCCCCAGGGCCAACGGCCGATCTCGGCCAAGCTCTTCTCGTCCAGATCGACGATGACGATGCGCTCATCCTTGCCGCCCGGAGTAGACATGCGGACACGCACGTCGTAGAGGTACCCGTCAAGAACGCTGAAGAAAGGTAGTTGCCAGAACTTTGCGCCGTGACCGACGAAAAGTAGGAGGCAGGCAGCGCCTAGGAGGTAACGGACGAGATGTTTTTTCAAGTGGGCCTGACGAACGTGGCGTCTCGGGCGTCAGGTCTTGAAAAAGAACTCCATCTTGATTCCGGCGATCTCGATCACATCGTGATCGGCCAACTGATGGGCCTGGGCATCAAGAACGTTGCCATTGACGATGGGGAATTGCGCCCCCTCGACATGAGTAATGAAGAAGCCATGCGGGCGGCGAGCGATCACCGCGACCTGGACTCCCGGCTTGCCCAACGTGGTGAGCGTCTTGGTCAATTCCAGTTCCTTGCCGGCATTGGCTCCGGTCAGCAACTGGATGGCCGCGGTCGGCGCCGAAGCGGTGGGCGTTGCCGCACCCGCAGCCACGGCGGCGGGGGTTGGTCCAGGAACAACGGGACCCACTCCCCCTGGCTGGCTCTCGGTCGCCTTGGCCATGGCTGGCGGCGCTTCCGGAGCAGGCTTTGCCGACTCTTGGGGATTTTTCATCACATTCGGGCGAATGAGCATGGTCTTCTCGAAATCGGCGGGCCCGGCTCCACCTGCCGGTTGCTCGCTGACGTACTTGAGCTTGTATTTGCCCAGTTCGACCACGTCATTATTGCGCAGGAAGTGCTTCTTGACAGGCTGCCCATTGACCAGCGTGCCGTTGGTGCTGTTGAGATCTTCCAGGAAGGAATCGTTGAGGATGGTGACGATGGCCGCATGCTCACCCGAGATCGCGAGATTGTCGATCTGGATGTCATTGTGCGGCTTGCGCCCAATGGTGACTCGCTCCTTGTTGAGCGAAATTTCCTTAAGCACCAGTCCGTCCATCGAAAGGATCAGTTTTGCCATGTTGCCATCCTCATTTCACTTGAACCAGGCCAGGAAGCGCTGCCACCAGCCCCGCGGCGCCGCAAAGTCGCCGCGAACCTTGATAAGAATAACCGAAACATTGTCCTTGCCGCCATTGTCATTCGCCATCTGGATCAGTTGATCGCCAGCCAACGGCAGGTTGGACCCCAGGGTCTGCAAGGTCATTGCAATTTCGTCGTCCTCGACCATGTCGTTGAGGCCGTCAGAACAAAGCAGGTACACATCGCCGGGCTCAACGTCGTAGTCGTGAATCTCGGGCTCGACTTCCGGGTCCACGCCCAGGGCACGAGTGACGAGGTTCTTGTTCTGAGAGTATTTGGCGTCCTCGGCGGTGATCAAGCCGCTGTCGATCTGCTCCTGCAATAAGGAGTGATCGCGGGTAATCTGCTGAAACTCGGCCCCCCGCAGGCGATAGAGCCGGGAGTCGCCGATGTGGGCTACGGTAAGCAGATTGTCGTAGAACCAGGCCATGACAAGCGTCGTCCCCATGCCGGCATACTGAGGCTGGCTCTGGGCGGCGTTATAGATGGCTTCATTGGCTCCCGCCACTTGTTCCTGAATATGGCGGTGCGACAAGCGCTTGCCGCTCTGCCCATCCATTTCCTGGGGCGAGCAGGTCTGGACGAGATCGAGGAGATTGGACGACAGCAGGGTGGTCGCCATTCCACTGGCCACTTCGCCAGCGTTATAGCCCCCCATGCCATCCGCCAGAATGGCAAGCCCATGGTCGGCACTTCCGAACACCGCATCTTCGTTGTGCGCGCGAACGACCCCGGGATCGGTCCGGGTCACCACCTCCAGCACTTCAGCCAATTTCATCGTCCCCAGTCCCTAAAGCGTGATATCCACGTCGCCCGACTGCCCATCGGCCGCCTTGGCTCCGCCCAGCGTTCCCCCGACGCCGGCGAGGCTCGCTCGCAATTCGGCGGCCATTTCGCTTCCTCGCTGGAAGCGCTGATCCGGATCCTTGGCCATACTCCGCGCAATCACCGCGTTGAGCTCCGCGGAGATGCTCGGGTTGATCGACTGGGCCTCAGGAGCCGGCTCATTGGCAATTTTGTACATGAGTTGCGCCATCGACTCGCCGACAAAGGGCAATTGTCCGCAGCACATCTGGAAGAGGGTGACGCCCAGCGAATAAAGGTCGGAGCGGCCATCCACCTTCTTGCCCGCCAGTTGCTCCGGGGACATGTAGGAAGGCGTCCCCAGCACCATGCCGGTCTTGGTCTTGGACGAGTCGGTAATGCGGGCGATCCCGAAATCGGTGACTTTGACCTGATCCGACTCCGGCTCATACATGATGTTGGCCGGCTTGATGTCGCGATGCACGACGTTGTTCTGATGGGCATAATCAAGGGCCTCGGCGACCCTGGCAACGACCGACACAGCCTGAGGAAGGGTCATGAGCGCGCCGCTCTTGGTAAAGCCCACGAGATCCTTGCCCTTGAGAAATTCCATCGCGATGTAGGCCAGATCGTGCTCTTCGCCGGCATCGAAAATCGTGACGATATTCGGATGATTCAGCCGGCCTGCCGTTTCCGCCTCGCGGAAAAAGCGCTCCTTGACCTCCGCCAGTTCGTCTTCGGCGAACTCCTGGGCCAAGGCCATGGTCTTGATGGCCACCACCCGGTTGATCTTCGGATCGCGCCCCAGATAGACGACTCCCATGGCGCCCTTGCCGAGTTCCTTTTCGACCTGATAGCGCCCGAGCATCGGTTTCTCGACCTGACCATCGGCAAGAATGACCGTTCCTCCCGTGCCCTGGCCGCGACTTCCGCCGAGCATGACGGTCTCCGACATCTGCTTGGCCTTGGTGATGCGCTGCTGCAGGTCGCGGAATTTGGGATTGAAATCGGCCATATAGCGGAAGACCGCTTCCGCCTTGTTGAACTGGCGCTTCCGCTCGTAATCGAGGGCGAGGTTGTAGAGATTTTCCATCAACCCTTCGTCCATCGGGCATTTGCGGAACTTGTCGAAAGCCATATCGAGCTGGCCCTGTCCCTGGAAGGCAAGTCCCAACATGCGATTGGATTCGGCCGATTCGGTATCGGATTTCTGCTTGCCCCGCTCGGTCACCAGGAAGCGCTTCGTCGTCAGCAGCAAATGCCCGACGACCAGAAGGCTTGCAGCGCCCATGACCTGGATCCAGAGACCCGAGCCCACCATCAATCCGAAATGAGCGCCAACCAGCACCACGAGGAATACGGCCGTGGCTGCCGCGCCGAGCCCGGCCGACAGGCGAGGCAGCAGCGCGATGAGATAGGCCGCGACGAGGAGGAAGGCGCCGAGGCTCGCCATCCCGCCCCAGGCCGGCGTGACGAAGAAATGCTCCTGGAGGATGCTCGAAACCGAGTGCGCCAACGTAAGCACCGGCGCCATGGCCGGGGAAACCGGCGTCACCTGGGCCGCACCGACGCCGGCAGCAGTCGCCCCGACCAGCACGATCTTGCCGGCATACTTGGCCGCGGGAATCTTGCCCGCAATGACATCGTAGAAGGAATCGACCTGAAAGGCCGGGTGCCCATCCACATCCTTATAGAAGAAGGTATTCATCTGGGTCGCCACGTCGGTGGCGATGCGCAGATTGCCCAGGCGCACCTCCTCGCCCAACTGGACGCGGATGTCCGCCGGTCCGAGGTTGAGGCTGCGAGCCGCGATCATCAAGGAGAGCGACGGATAGTACTGGTCGAAATACTGGATCACCAGCGGCTCGGTGCGAATGCCACCGTCTACGTCGGGATTGGCGTTCAGATGGCCGAGGGCCGCCGCCTTGGCGCCAATGGTCTCAACCGGAAATTGCACCTGGATTCCCGGAAGGGCGAAGCCGGACCCTGGCGTGACCTGGCTCACCTGGTTGGCGGAGACAAATCCTGGAACTGGCTTGTCCGGCCGCCCGCGGGCTTCGCCCAACTGAAAGGTCATCGGAAGCAGCACCGATGCGGCCTTGGCATAACTGTCCGCAAGCTTGCGGTCTGTGTTGAGTGCCTCCTCCGCTTCCTTGAGAACCGCGCCGATCTTTTCGAACTCTCCGGGCATAGGGGCGCCGTCAGCCGCCGCCTGATTGACGATTTCGCTCAAGCGCGTGATGTAGGCGTAGCCCGCCGAGACCTCCGGCTCATAGAAGAAAGCGGTATTGCCGATGAGCTTGGCCTGTGCCCCCGCCATCAGATCGGTGAACTTGGCGTGGACATCCCGCGACCACGGCCAGCGGCCGATGTTGGCGATGCTGTAGTCGTCGATGGCGACCACGGCAACCCGATCCGACGGGGTCCGCGTCGACGCCCTGACGCCCATGTCGTAAGCCTTGCGTTCGATGCTTTGGACAAGATCCGAGCCGTTGGCGACGAGCATTGCGATCGTCACGACGACCCCCAGGAACCAGTCAGTTTTCCAGAACCCCGCTTTACCCATGCCCCCTCGATTCCTTCGGCGCATTCGACGCAAGACGTCGAAATACAATTATTTAACCGCTATTCTTACGCGTGCTTCTCAACATAGTCAAATTTCATCCATGGGGGAGGAGCACTCCGAGCCCCTGCTGTTGCGCCGCTGCGAGAATCCGCACCGCCAGAGCGAGGTCCTGAACCGCAAGCCCCTGGGATTCGAAAACCGTGATCTGGTCCGCTGCCGTTCTGCCGGATCGGCGGCCAATCAGGATCTCCCCTAGTTCCACCCACTGGCGGGGATGGGTCCGCCCTTTTTCCAGGAAAGGAAAGAGATCGCCGGCTTCCGCAAGGGCCGTGGGAATCGAATCGACGCAGATCAGACTGCAACGCCGCAAGGTTTCCTCGCTCAATTCTCGGCGAATGAGGGCATTGGAACCGGCCGCGTTGATATGGACTCCCGGCGCGAGACCAGCGGCGTCGAACACTGGGTCGGACGCTGTCGTGACAGTCCCGACGATGTCGGCCCCTTCAACCGTCGCCGCCGGAGAATCCGCCGGCTCGACCGGAATCGACAGAGCTTCACTCATGCGCTTGCAGAACTCGGACAACCGATCCACCCGTCGGGCATGGACTCGGACCCGCTCGATGGGCCTGACGGCACACACCGCGCGTAAATGCCCTTCGGCCTGCCACCCGGCACCGAAGAGCCCAAGCGTCTTCGCATCGGATCGCGCCAGCCATCGGGTTGCCACTCCGCTGGCCGCCCCCGTCCGCATCATTCCCAGGAAATCTGCGGCGATGATGGCCGTCGGCTCCCCGGTCTCACTGTCGAAGAGATGGACCCAAAAGCGATTTCCACTGCGATTGCTGGTATAGGCCTTGTAGCCGATCACTCGCTGGCTTGGCAGTGCCCCCTGCAAGACGTGGAGCGCAGTTCGCGGCAATCGGGTCCGCGCGCGCGGCGTGTCCTGGGCCTGTCCCAAAGCGAGCTCACGATGGGCTTCCTCGACTGCCTCCAGGGCCATGTCCACGGTCAGCACCTGCCGAACTTCGGCTTCACTCAAGAATAGGGCCATCTCGCCTCCTCGTTTCTTGCCCGCCGGCCGATACGGCCGCAGAAATATCGATTAGTGCTGCCTTACGTCCACGCCTCCGAAGCTCGCCGTCAGACCGGACAGCGCGTGCGGTCTGTACCCGGCTGCCCGGATGTCAAGCTGCGCAGGAGCGGCTCCATTTCTTTCAAAATCTGGACCGGCAATGCCGAGGTGAAATCATAGGCTGCCGCCTGCTCGCCTGGAACGAAGGCGGTGACCGTTCCAAAGAAACGGTCGCCGAGATAGAACACGAATGTCGCGGCCCGATTGACCACCCGCGAAAACTTGATCTGGCCACCGGCACCAATGACGTCGAAGCGATGGTCGCCGGTCCCCGTCTTGCCCCCCACCGCGAGTGGCTTTCCCGCATCATCCTTATAGACATCCTTCACCCGGCGAGCCGTACCGTTGTTCACCACGCGCAGGAGCGCCTTGCGAGCCGCTGCGGCGACCTCCGCGGGCAATACCCGCTCGCCCGCCCGGGGAGTCCAGACGAGGTGGGTTTCAAAGGGAGTCGCGACGGCGAAGTGCAGTTCGTCCACCCGCACGGTGGCTTGGCGAACGCCACCGTTCACTACGATGCCCATCAATTCCGCCAGGGCCGCAGGCCGATCGGCGGAACTGCCGATGGCCGTCGCGTAGGAGGGCACCAGGCGCTCGAAGGGATAGCCGACTTTTTTCCACGACGCCGCAATTCGCTCGAACGCCGCTGCCTCCAGTGCGATGCGTATTCGCACGTCCTGGGCGCGCCGGAAGCGGGAATTGAGCAGCCAGCGATAAGCCTCCTGGCGTTGCTGGGTGCTGGCCGCCACGACCTGATCGAAGTTTGCCCCCGGATTCTGCTTCAGATACCCCACCAGCCAGAGTTCCAGCGGGTGCACCCGGGCCAGGTAGCCCTGGTCCGAGAGATTGAGGCGCAGAGGCGCATAGGTGGCATAGAGCTTACGCAATTGGGCCTCGCTTCCGGCCCGTTCGCCCAACTGACTGGCCATGAAGGTGCTGAAGGATGCGAAGTCGGCCTGGGGCTCAACGCCCAGGAAGGCTGCCGCCAGCCTGCTCGGCAGAGGTCTCAGGTCGGAAATCAGTGCCGGCAGTAGATCTTCAGTAGCCGTGGCGCGGTACTTCCGGAAGAAATGAGCCAAGAACTCCTTGCCTTCCTGATCGGCGAAACGGCTCAGGAAACGGCGTCGCGCCGCTTCCGAGTCGTCGCGCAGTTCCCGACCGGGGGCATCCTCGGCCTCGAAAGCGTGGTAATGGACCACGTCGCGCATGATGCGAACGAAGGAAAGATTGACCGACTGCTCCAGAGCTTCCTCGACGGTCGGGACCTTGGCGTCGTCTTCGTGCTTGAAATTGTGGAAGGTATGCAAGCCGCCGCCGGTGAAAAAAGTCTCCTGCGGATTGGCCGGATAGCGCCGCTCCAGAGCCGCTTCGAGCATGGGAAGCAGGGACTTGTCCTCGACCCGTTGCAAATGCTCAAGCGCCCAGCGGGTGAGATTGTCCCCGCCCTCGGTGCGGATTTTGCGCAATTCCTCGGGCGGCATCGGCGAGTAGCGGCGGTGAAGGTCGGCGATGGCCTCCAGATAGCTCACCAGCGTACGGAATTTGGCGCTCGAACCCAGATCGAGTTTGGTACCGACGTTGATGTCCAGGGGCTGATCCACGTTGTCGGCCTGGACCCTGAGCAGATTGCCGCGAGCCGTCGCCTCGTAGAGCGTAAAACTGAATCTCACCTCCGAAGGATCGCCCCGCATCAACAAGCGATCGCCTTTCAGGCCCAGGCACTTGAGTGCCCCGTCGTCCTTCAGGGTGGCGAGAAACCGGGTGACGGCGTTCTGGGCGCCGCCGTCCAGGGTCGTACGCGCGGTCAGATCATAACGATCAAGCGCGTAGAGGTTGCCCACATCGAGAAAATCCGCCAGGACGGCGCGAGCGGAATTCACCGCTTTGCGCTCGATGAAGGACACCGGCGGTGGCGGCAGCGGCGTGTCGCGCGGCTTCAGCGCGACGGCCAGGGCAGCGTCCCGCAGCGCTTCGGTGATCACCCCATCGCGCGCCAAGAGTCGCAAGTGGCTATCGGTGAGTTCCGTAAGACGGTGGGCATTTTCCGCCAGGAGATCCGACGGCCGGCGCTGGGCGATAAAGAGCGACAAGGCTTCCTTGAACGGAGCCGCAGCCGCAGCGGGCTGCTCGACGGCTGCTGCCAGCAGCCGGTTGGCCTCGGAAAATTCCCGGCCGTACCAGGCCCAGAGGCCATCGCCGAGGCCATTGACCTCGCCGACTCCGGGTACCGCTCCCAGAGGCACAGAATTGACAAAATCGACGACGATGCGCCGACGAACCTCCAGCGTATCCTCGCCGCCCGCGTAGGCCCGCAGGGACGCCGAAGCCATTTGCCGCAGCTTCTCCCGGGCTCCATGGGTGCGGCCTCCCGGCGAATGACGGAATTTCTCGATCTGGGTGGCGAGGGTGCTGCCCCCCGCACGGCTCGCCCCCTCGGGATCGACGGCCCGGACCGCCTGACCGATGACGGCCCGTCCGAACCTGTCCCACTCGACGGCCGGATTGCGCTGCGGATGGTCGGAATCCAGCAGTTCCCGATTCTCGATGAACAGGAGGGAGGACACCACCACCGGCGGAATGGCCTCGAAACGGTCATATTGCCGCTGGGGGAAAAGGGTAGCGTAGAGGGATTCGCCCGAGCGGTCGAGGACAGTCAGGCCGGCCTGGGATTTTTCGCGGTAGATCGGGAAGAGCCCGCGCCCGGTCAGTTGCCGGAAACGCTCGTTCTGCCGGGCCTGGGCGGTCACCGTGAAGCCGGCCGTGACCAGTTTGGGCACGGCCGAGCGCAGTTGGGCATAACCCAGGCGCTGATCGTAGGGACCGTCTGTAGGCAACCACAGGTCTGGATTCTCGCCCGGCTCTACCCGATAACCGGAATCCCGCGCCCACTCCGAGAAGAAGTGCGCCTGTAGCCAAGACTCCCGCATCTCCAGCCAGGCCGCGACGGCAACGGCCAAGGCCAGAATCAACAGAATGCGGATGAACCAATTTCCGGGAAAACGTCCCCGGCGGCGCTCTTCGCGCCGCCCTTCCCTCGGGGTACCTGCTTCACTCATGCGTTTGCCGCTCTCCTGGGCGACTTGATCTTTCCGACAATGCTGGCGGGGTCGCGGCATTTTAGACCCAAGCCGCAGAAAAAATTTCATCTCCACAAACAAAAAAGCGCCGGGAGCACCGGCGCTTTTTCCGAGGCGGACGCGCTTACAGCATGGCCTTCAGCAGTTTGGCCATTTCGGACGGGTTACGGGTCACCTTGAAGCCGCATTCTTCCATGATGGCGAGTTTGGCATCGGCGGTGTCGGCACCGCCGGAGATCAAGGCGCCGGCGTGGCCCATGCGCTTGCCGGCCGGGGCGGTGACGCCGGCGATGAAGCCGACGATGGGCTTCTTCATGTTGGCCTTGCACCACTGGGCGGCTTCGGCTTCATCGGGACCGCCGATTTCGCCGATCATGATGACGGCGTCGGTGTCCGGGTCGTCGTTGAAGGCCTTCATCACATCGATGTGCTTCAGCCCGTTGATGGGGTCGCCACCGATACCGACGGCGGAGGACTGGCCGAGGCCCAGTTCGGTGAGCTGACCGACGGCTTCGTAGGTCAGCGTGCCGGAGCGGGAAACCACGCCGATGCGGCCCTTCTTGTGGATGTGGCCGGGCATGATGCCGATCTTCACTTCGTCCGGCGTTATGAGGCCGGGGCAGTTGGGGCCGAGCAGCAGGGTCTTCTTGCCGCCGGCAGCTTCCTTGGCCTTCATCTTGTTGCGCACGATGAGCATGTCGCGGACGGGAATGCCTTCGGTGATGCAGATGGCCAGGTCCAGGTCGGCCTCGACGGCTTCCCAGATGGCGTCGGCGGCACCGGCGGGCGGCACGTAGATGACGGAGACGGTGGCGCCGGTCTGCTTGGCGGCTTCCTTGACGGAACCGAAGA
>SSTA01000222.1 GCA_009469685.1 Azonexaceae bacterium
GGGACATCGCCGGCGCCCGAGACGGAGGCCAAAATCCATGACGACTTGATGACAGCGTCACAAATATTTCACGCCACAAGATGTAGAAAATAAATATTCACAGCCCATAAGGATGGCGTTCCGAGTCGCGGAAGATTCCGGAGTGCCGCCGTGTCCGTCCATCCGATCCGCACCGTCCAGCGTTACCGCACGATCTGGATCTCCGACGTCCACCTCGGCACCCGCGGCTGCCAGGCCGAGCGCCTGCTCGAATTCCTGCGCGACTACCAAAGCGAACACCTGTTCCTGATCGGCGACATCGTCGATTTCTGGGCCATGAGCCGCGGCATCCACTTGACCGCGGCGCAAAACACCGTGGTGCAAAAGATCCTCCGCCGCGCCCGCCCCGGACAGCGCGTGATGCTGATTCCCGGCAACCACGACGAAGCAATGCGCGAATATGACGGCGTCGCCTTCGGCGACATCCTGGTCCGCCACGAGCACGTGCACGAACTGGCCGACGGCAGGCGCTTCCTGCTCCTCCACGGCGACGAATTCGACCAGGTCACGCGCTACCACCGCTGGCTCGCCGTGCTCGGCGACATCGGCTACGACCTGCTGGTGCGCGTCAATGCCTGGCTGTCGCGCCTGCGCCGGCTGCTGCGCCGTCCCGGCTACTGGTCGCTGGCCGGCTACGCCAAGGCGCGGGTCAAGCGCGCGGTGAGCTTCATCTTCGACTTCGAGGACTCGGTGATCCATGCCGTGCGCGAACGCGGACTTGACGGCGTCATCTGCGGGCACATCCACAGCGCGACCATCCGCGAATCGGCCGGCGTGCTGTATGTGAACTGCGGCGACTGGGTGGATAGCTGCACCGCGATCGTCGAGCATTTCGACGGGCGCCTGGAACTCGTCCGCGCGGCCGCGCCCGCGTCGCGGCCCGAGCCGCGTCCCTCGCCAGCGGCGGCGCCGATCGCCGCCGTCCCGCCAAGGCTGACTTTCGAGGAACCGGCCACCATCTTCATGCGTCGCGGCGGACTGTAATAATTCCCGAGGGGGTCGCGGACTAGAATCGGCGCGAACCTGCGGTTTCCCACTTCGATGTTCCATCAAGTCACCCTCAAACTTGCCGTCGGCGAGAACCGCCACGCGGCGCTGGCCAAGCACCCGCTGCTGCGCAACGCGAGCGATCGCGACGCCAGCCATCTGGTCAGCATCTACTACGACACGCGGCGCCTGACGCTGTCGAGGGCCGGCGTGCTGTTGCGCCTGCGCCGCGACGGCAATGCCTGGCGGCAGACGGTCAAGCGGCAGGACGTCTCGCATGGCGGCTTGACCCGGCGCCCCGAGTGGCACTCGCCCTATGCCAACCACTTCGAGTTTTCGGCGGTGGACGACCCTGATTTGCGCAATTGGCTCCAGCGCGACAAGCTGGTCGGGCGGCTGGCGGCGATTTTCGAAACCAATGTCCGCCGCACGCTGTGGCGGATCGAGCCGCGTCATGGCGTGCGCATCGTGGCCAAGCTCGATCGTGGCTGGATCGCCTCGTCCGGCCGGCGCGAGACGATCTCCGAACTGGAACTTCAACTGGAAGCCGGCGGCGTCGACGATCTCTATGATTTCGCCATGCAACTGGCGCAACGCCAGCCGCTGCCGCCCTTGCTGCTGTCGAAGGCCGAGCGAGGCTACCGGCTGTTCCAGGGATCCCCGGCGCAGGCGGTGAAGGCCGGCCCGGTGGCCATCAACCCGGATGCCACGCCGCTGGAGGCATTCCGCCTGATCGCCCTCGACTGCCTGTCGCACTTGCAGCACAACCACGGCGGCGCGATCGCCAGCGACGACCCGGAGTACGTGCACCAGATGCGGGTCGCCACCCGCCGCCTGCGCGCCGCGATGCGCATGTTCCGCCCAGTGTTGCCCGAGGATTTCGCCGACCGTCTGGTGGCGCCGATGCGGGACCTGATGCGCACGCTGGGCCAAGCCCGGGATCTGGACGTGCTGATGACCGAAATCGTCGCGCCGGTGGCCGCCGCCCTGCGCGACGAACCCAGGTTGACCGATCTGGCGGGTGCCATCACCGACCGCCTGTATGCCGCGCGCAACCATACCCGCCATGTGCTGCAACAACCGGGCTACGGGCAACTGCTGCTGACCGCGTCCGCCCTGCTGCAGAACGCGCCCTTCGTCGCCCCGCCGGCCGAGGGCGACGTACCTTCCCTGCTGGATTTCGCCGACCATCGACTGCGCCGCCTGCTCAAGCGCACGCATGCGCTGGCCTCGGCCGCGCGCGCCGAAGATCCAGCCTCGCTGCATGAGTTGCGCATCGCCATCAAGCGCCTGCGTTATGCCATCGAGTTTTTCGGGCCAATGATTCCGGGCCAGGCCGGCGAGAAGCTGGTCCGCCGCCTGGCAGGACTGCAGGACGAACTCGGCCAATTGAACGACCTCGCCAGCGCCGGCACCCTGCTGATGGTTTGCGCCGGCACGGACGCCCACCTGCGCGAGGCGGTGACACTGATCGGCGGCTGGCACGGCCCGCGCCACGCCGCGCTGCTGGCGGACATCCCGGACAAATTGAAGCGCGTGCGCGGCATCGATCTGCCACACCTGGGCGGTTGAACCAACGCCGTCCGGCGAAAGTCAGCCCTGGCGGGA